>NZ_DASZBY010000130.1:0-21487 GCF_035943795.1 Aliidongia sp.
ATCGTCCAAACCATCCACCAGGCCGCGTGACACGCTTCCACGACGGCCATTTTCCCCGGGGGCATGCCCCCGGGGAAAACAAGAACGAAGCGGACAGATCACGAGCTACCAAAACCGGACAGCTTGACGAGCTAGCGACACTTCGTCTTCGGCACGTTGACACCCCAACGGGTGATCGGCAGCGCCACGCCCCCGGCCGAGGCGGATCGCGCGCTGGCGCGGAAGATGATGGGCTACTGGGTAAACTTCGCCCTGCACGGGGATCCCAACGGGTCCGATCTGCCCCCATGGCCGGCATATGGCGCGGCGGAAGACATCGTGCAGATCCTCGATGCGACGATCGAAGCCCGCCCCAATCCGCACGCCGCGCGCTTCCGCTTCCTCGGCAGCTTCAGAGAGAACGGCATTCTGCCGATGCGCTGGCGCGAGGCGCTGTAGACGACTCCGGCAACCACACAAACGAGAGAGCGTTTGAACGCTGTGACAGAGATCGTTCGCGCACGCGACGGCGGCTACCCGTCTTCACGTCGTACCCTTCTTACCATCGGCCTCATGCTGATCGCCTCGACACTGCGGGCACCCATCACCGGCGTGGCGCCCATGCTCGGCATGATCCGGGATTCAAGCGGGATCAGCGCTGCTGAAGCAGGCGTTCTGACAACGCTCCCATTGCTTGCGTTCGCCGTGATCTCGCCATTCGCACCGGCCATCGCACGGGAATATGGCATGGAACGGTCCCTGTTCGGCGCGCTGCTGGTCATCTCGTCAGGGATCCTTTTGCGCTCGACTGGTCCCACCTCGACGCTGTTTCTCGGTACGGGCGCCCTCGGGGCTGGAATCGCCGTCGCGAACGTCTTGCTTCCCGGCCTCATCAAGCGGGATTTCCCGACCAGGATCGCCGGCCTGACCGGTGCCTACACCGTCACGACCGGATTGGTCCAAGCGCTCGTATCGACAGCGGCTATCCCGCTCGCCCAACTGCCGGGATCGGGTTGGCACGTCTCCCTCGTCAGTACCGTGATCTTTCCGATGACCGCCCTGATGGTATGGGTACCTCAACTTCGGCGGCAGTCCGCTCCCGGCCCGGTGACCGGTTCTAAAGCCGATCAAAGCGGGATCTGGCGTTCATCCATCGCATGGCAAGTGACGGCGTTTCTCGGGCTGACCTCCCTGGTTTTTTTCAGCATCACGGGATGGCTGCCGACGATCCTCCAGGAAGCAGGCTATCCGGCAGCGACGGCGGGCTCTCTGCACGGACTGTTGCAATTGGCGACCGCGATGCCTGGCCTGGTCCTAGGCTCCGCCATTCGGGGGACCAAGGATCAAAGAGCCCTCGCGGTCGGCGTATCGCTTGCCACAGGCCTTTCGCTCCTGGGCCTGTGGCAGTTTCCCGCTCTGGCGCCGTTGTGGGTCGGACTGTTCGGGTTCGGCGCGGGCGCGGGCTTCGCGCTCGGCCTGGCATTTGTCAGCCTGAGAACTTCGCACAATCATCAGACGGCGGCCCTGTCGGGAATGGCGCAATGCCTGGGCTATTCGCTGGCGGCCGCAGGCCCGGCGCTCGTCGGCTTCGCGCATGATGCAACCGGCGGCTGGGGTGTCGCTCTCGGGCTTTGCATCGCAGCGACCTTGCTCATGGCGGCTTTCGGCAATTTGGCTGGGCGGGAGACGACGATCTGATTTGAGACGAACTGAACGAAGCGGCGCCCTCTTGGTCCGACTGCCAGACCGCGGCCGGGGGCATCTATTCCTTCACCGCCGCCTTCGAGCCATCCTCGGCAATCAGCGGTCCGACCTCGGACGGGCGAGCGCCCCGGCGGCTCAACCGCCTGCGCACCGGCACGTCGTAGATCCGATCCAGCAGCCATGCCGCCCCGACCGCGCCGCCGACGGCGATGAGCAGGCTCGGCCAGAACCGCGCCGCCGGATCGACATGCAGCAGGCTGGCGACGATCAGGCCCAGCGACAGGATCGGCAGATGCGTGATGTAGAGCGCATAGGAGGTGAGGCCCAGCCACGAGGCGATCCGGGCGGCGGCACCGGCGAGTTCGACCCGGGCGCCGATCCAGATGATCAACGGAAACAGGACGAAGGCGTTGGCCAGGCCGAACAGCGGGCCGGTATCCGCC
Source organism: Aliidongia sp. (assembly GCF_035943795.1). NCBI lineage: Bacteria > Pseudomonadati > Pseudomonadota > Alphaproteobacteria > Rhodospirillales > Dongiaceae > Aliidongia > Aliidongia sp. The sequence goes on from NZ_DASZBY010000130.1 coordinate 2,127, forward strand.
ACGGCGAACAGGCCGGCGAGCGCCAGAACCAGCAGCGCGCCGATCCATAACGGCAGGACAGCGCGCCGCCGCCGGAGGTGCAGCCGGTACAGCAGGATGCCGGCGAAGAACGACCACAGCACCCGCGCCCAGCCGCCAAGATAGCCGGGCCAGTCGTTGCCGATGGCGAGGCCCTGGTGCGCGAACGCGGCGACCGCGAGCGCCGTGGCGGCCAGGGCGATGACCAGGACCAGCCGCCGGTCGCTCAGCCAGGCGCAGCCCAGCGCATAGAGCGCGTTGACGGCGATCTCCAGCGACAGCGACCAGGCCGGATCGTTCAAAGGAAAGACCGAACCCGCGGCCGGCGTGATCGCCCCTGGTGTCGGCAGGAAACCCAGGGCGAGCACATAGGCCGCGATGGCGCGAAGACGATTGGGGTGCGGCAGCAGCAGCGCCGCCTGCAGCCAGATCAGCGCCAGCGGCAGGGTGATGCCGATCCAATAGAGCGGATAGAGCCGGACGATGCGCTTGCGCATGAAATTGCCGAAGCCCTGCCCGGCCCGCAGCTTGCGCTCGTAAGCATGGGCGATGACGAAGCCGCTGAGCGCGAAGAAGAAGTCGACGGCCAGATAGGCGTTCGGCAGCAGCGGATGGCCCAGATGGATGCTGTAGTGGAAGACCACGACCGCCAAAGCCGCGACGCCGCGCAATCCGTCGAGCGCGACGAAGACATGGCCGACGTCGCCGCGCGAGCCCGGTGGTTCGATCGCCTTCATCTCTCGTGCCGTCTCCGCTGTGGACCCACGTAGCGCCTGTCGCTCGTGACGACTCTCCCGCACGTGCGAACGCCAGACGCGATGCAACATTGCCAGAAACTTGCCGGTCCCGGGTTTATTTGACGGCACGCCCGAAGGCTTCGCCGACGGCGAGGCGATGACGACAGGCTTGACGGATGCGGAGTTGAAGACCGTACTTCGCTGCCTCGAGGAAGCCCGCGCCGTGGAACTGCCCATAACGGGAAATAGGGAGAGAGGGTTGGATCGTCAGGCGCTCGACACCACGCAGCACAGCGGTGGCGCCGGGGCGATGGCGATCGAGCCCTATCTCCTGCCCACGCTCTGATGCAGAAGCGCTTCGTCTTCGACCGTGAGGACCGACCGGGTGAAGCGTGGGCGGCCCGTTTCGCCGCCGGCCGAGACGAAGCGCGACGCTGGTATCAGGGCCAAAGACGGGCCGATCCGCCGAGCGCCGCGGACTGTCGTGCGGCGTTGCTCCAGCATATGCCTGAGCTGGTGCCGGCCTATGACCGGGCCTGCGCACTGGTTGGCGGCGACGAGTTGGCGCCCTGCCTGCTCAGCCACTATCGGCCGGCACCGACCGCCCACGGCTGCAGCCAGGCGATCTGGCTCGGTTCCGGTGGCCCTGCCCTGATACGCAACTACGATTTCGCACTCGACATGGTATCCGAGCGCTTCGAGCTGACGTCCTGGTCTGGGCGCCGCATCATCGCCAAGGCGCAGCGGCCGTGGGGTGGCTGCATCGATGGCATGAACGAGGTTGGCTTGGTCGCAGCCCTGAACTATGGCGGCAGCGCCGCCCAGGGCCTGGGCTTCTCGGTCATCCTCATGCTGCGCTATGTGCTGGAGACCTGCAGCCGGGTCGACGAGGCGGTTGCGGCCCTGTGCCGGATTCCGATCGCGCTGTCGCAGAACGTGGTCCTGCTCGACCGCACCGGCGCGCATGCGATCCTGTTCCTCGGCCCAGGCCGGTCGCCGGCCGTGTCGCGCACCCGGGTGTGCACGAACCACCAGGAACCGGTCGTCGAGCCCGCCTCCGCCGCTTTGGCCCATTCGCTCGGCCGCGAGCGGCATCTGCAGGCGGCATTGGACGATCCGGCCATGACGCTGCCGGATCTGATCGCGCTGTTCCTGCAGCCGCCGCTCCATTCGCGACGGGCCGCCAGCACGACCGCCTACACCGCGGTCTATCGGCCGGCCGAGGGCCGCGTCGATTATCTCTGGCCCGGCGCGGTCCGCCGCCAGAGCTTCGACCAATTCATGCCCGGCGAATATCTTCACGACTACGCGCTGACGTCCTAAAGCCGGCTGTCAACCGGTCGCGGCCTGTTCGGCGGCCTTGCGCTCCAGCTTGGCGCGGTACATCGCCCGATCGGCGGCTTCGAGCGACGCTGCCACGCCTTCGCGGCCGTTGAAGCAATAGGCGCCGGTCGCGGCGGAAAGCCGGATGGCGACCCCGTTCCACACGAGCGGGCTCGCTTCGATCGCTTCGGCCAATGCCGCGGCCTTTTCGTCGGCCGCCTCCTGCCCGGTCTTGACCAGCAGCACGCCGAATTCGTCGCCGCCCAGCCGCGCCACCACATCGGCATGGCGGACATGGTCGATGAGCGTGCGTGCCACATGCAACAGCGCCGCGTCGCCGGCATTATGGCCCCAGCGATCGTTGATCGCCTTCATGCCGTTCAGATCGATATAGACGACGGAAGACGCCGTGCCGTAGCGCTGGGCCAGCGCCAACAGGCGCGACAGTTCGCGCGTGAAGGCCCGGCGATTGGCCACCGGCATGAGCGCGTCTTCATCGGCGAGCTTTTCCAGATGCGCGGCCCGGGCCTTCGCCTTGTCGAGCTCGCGCTTCAGGCGCCCGACCTCGCCCAGCAGATCCGCCAGCGTGTCGCGGAGCGAATCGGGCACCGCGCCGTCGCCCATGCCCGCCTGCTTCAGCAGTTCATGGAGGGCCAACGCCGGGCTGTCCGCGAGGACGGCAGCCGGCGCGCCCGTGCGCTTTCCCGCCTTACGGTCGGCGATCTTCAACGAAATGTCCTCGCCCCATCCTGGCCCGTTCTCTCGGTGACCCATCCGCAAGGCTCGTCGATCCGCCTCGGAATGGCCGTTAGCATGCACGATCCGGTGCGCTTGCCCAAATGCTTTCCGCCAATATAATGAAGGCCTCGTCAAGAACACTTAAACAATGGGAAGTTTGCGCCGATGACCACATCCCAGGCGCAAGTCGGCGTCATCATGGGCAGCCAATCCGATTGGGAAACCATGCGCCACGCCGCCGAAACGCTGTCGGCGCTGGGCGTACGCTTCGAGACTCGCATCGTCTCGGCCCATCGCACGCCGGACCGGCTGGTGGCCTATGCCAAGAGCGCCAAGGGCCGCGGCCTCCAGGTGATCATCGCCGGCGCCGGCGGGGCCGCCCACCTGCCCGGCATGGCCGCCGCCATGACGCCGCTGCCGGTGCTGGGCGTGCCGGTGGAGAGCCATGCGCTGAAAGGCATGGACAGCCTGCTGTCGATCGTGCAGATGCCTGGGGGAATTCCGGTCGGCACCTTGGCGATCGGCAAGGCCGGGGCGATCAATGCCGCCCTCCTCGCCGGTTCGATCCTGGCGCTGCAGGATGCGGCCATCGCCGATGCTCTCGACCAATGGCGCCAACGCCAGACCGAGGCGGTTGCCGAGATCCCCAAGGACTGACTCCGGACGCGGGTCCGATCCACTTTCGACGACAGGAACAGGGCCTCAAGGATGCTGGCTCCCGGCGCAACCATCGGCATTCTCGGCGGCGGCCAACTCGGCCGGATGACCGCCCAGGCGGCCGCTCGGCTCGGCTTCACCACCCATATCTATTCGACCGAGCCGGAAAGCCCGGGCGCCCAGGTGACGCCCTACGTCACCATCGCGGCACTGGACGATGCCGAGGCGCTGGCCCGATTCGCCGCGTCCGTCGACGTGGTGACCTACGAGACCGAGAACATCCCGCTCTCCACCCTCGACGCAATCCTGCCGCTGGCGCCGGTCCGTCCGGGGCTGGAAGTGCTGCGCGTCGCCCAGGATCGCCTGCGCGAAAAGGACTACCTGCGCTCGATCGACGTCGCGACCGCGCAATATCGCGAGGTCACCGGGCCGGAAGCGCTGGGCCGCGCCATCCGCGACCTCGGCCATCGCGCGGTGCTGAAGACCGTGCGCATGGGCTACGACGGCAAGGGTCAGGTCATGATCACGCCCGACATCAACCCGATCCAGGCCTGGGCCGCCATCGCCGGGGCGGCCGACAGCGCCGGGCTCGCCATCCTCGAATCCTTCGTCGACTATCGCTGCGAGATCTCGGTCGTGGTCGTGCGCGGCGCCAACGGGTCGCTCGCCAACTATCCCGCGGTCGAGAACCAGCACGCGAACCACATCCTCGACACGACGATCGCCCCGGCTCGCATCGCCCCCGAACTCGCCATGCGCGCCGAGGCAATCTCGCGCCACATCGCCGAGCGGCTGGATGTGATCGGCGTGCTCGCGGTCGAGATGTTCGTGACCCACGACGACGAGATCCTGGTCAACGAACTGGCGCCCCGGCCGCATAATTCGGGCCATTGGACCATGGACGCCTGCTACACGAGCCAGTTCGAACAATTGGTCCGCGCCGTCGCCGGCCTGCCGCTCGGGTCGACCGAACGGCATTCGGACGCGGTGATGAAGAACCTGATCGGCAACGATATCGACCGCTGGCGCGAGGCCGTCGGCGAGCCGATGACCAAGCTGCACGTCTACGGCAAGCTGGAGGCCCGCCCCGGCCGCAAGATGGGCCATGTGACCCGGCTGCTGCCGCGGCATTGAGGCGGCATTTCCCATGCCAGAATTGCCCGAAGTCGAAACCGTCTGCCGTGGCCTGGCCGCCCGTCTCGAAGGACGCCGCCTGACGCGGCTGGAGCTGCGCCGGCCGAACATGCGCTTTCCGTTTCCGACCGGCCTTTCGGCCCTGGTCGAGGGGCGGCGGGTCGAGACGATCCGGCGCCGGGCGAAATACATCCTGATGACCCTGGACGATGGCGGGGTGCTGATCGCGCATCTGGGCATGTCGGGCCGCATGACGATCGGTCCGGCCGAAGGGCTGGTGCTCGAACCCCACGACCATGTCGTGTTCGAAACCGAGGACGGCACGGCCGTGCGCTTCAACGACGCGCGCCGCTTCGGCTTCCTCGATTATTGCCGCGCCGAGGATCTGCCGCGGCACAAGCTGTTCGCGGAGCTCGGGCCGGAACCGCTCGGCAATGAATTCTCCGGTCCGATCCTGGCGAAGAAGCTCGCCGGCAAGCTGACCTCGATCAAGGCGGCCCTGCTCGACCAGAAGATCGTGGCGGGCCTGGGCAACATCTATGTGTCGGAAAGCCTCTATTGGGCGCAGGTTTCGCCCATGCGCCTGTCCGCGACCATCCTTGCGGCCGAGGCCGATACGCTGGTAGCCGCGATCCGCCAGGTCCTGCTGAATGCGATCGCAGCCGGCGGATCGAGCCTGCGCGACTATGTCCAGGCGACCGGCGAGCTGGGCTATTTCCAGCACCAATGGGCGGTCTACGGCAAGGAAGGCGAGCCCTGTCCCGACTGCACCTGCACCCAGGGCATCGAGCGGATCGTGCAATCGAACCGATCGACATTCTATTGTGCCCGGCGACAACATTGATGGTGTAGACTGGGTCCCGATGGTCCGACGCCCTGCCCTTTCGGCGGCTCTCGCCGCCTTCCTCATCGCCAGCCCGTGCCTCGCCGGCTCCGGACTGGTTCAGGTGTCGCTCGTCCAACCGGTGTATGTGCCCGGCACCGAAGACGTGCCGCTGATGCCGGGCCTGGCCTCCGACGACAGTTCGTCGCTCGTGTTCGACAAGCCACAGGGCCGCATCGTCGAAGCGGCCGCACGGGGCGCCGTCACGCGGCATGCCGTCATGGCCTTCTACGACGAGAGCCTGCCGCAGCTCGGCTGGCGCCGCACGGCGGCCTCGGCCGGTACCAAATCCTTCGAGCGCGACGGTGAGCGGCTGAGCCTCGATTTCGACGGACGCGACGGCAATCTGCAGGTCGCCTTCACCCTGGCCCCGCGCTGACGCCCGGCTGAATCCGGGGCCGCCAGGCCATCCTTTCCGATGAGGACTCCCATGAGCTACGAAAACATCCTCGTGGAGAAGCGCGGCGCCGTCGGCGTCGTGACGCTCCATCGCCCCCAGGCGCTGAATGCGCTGTGTGCCGCCCTGATCCAGGACCTGGGCGCCGCCCTCGACGACATGGAGGCCGACGACGCGATCCGCGCCATCGTGCTGACCGGTAGCGAGAAAGCATTCGCCGCCGGCGCCGACATCAAGGAAATGGGCGCCAAGACTTACATGGACGTCTATCTCAGCGACTTCATCACCAAGGGCTGGCAGCGGGTAACGACCTGCCGCAAGCCGGTCATCGCGGCGGTCGCGGGCTATGCGCTGGGCGGCGGCTGCGAGATGGCGATGATGTGCGACTTCATTATCGCCGCCGACACGGCCAAGTTCGGCCAGCCCGAAATCACCATCGGCACCATTCCGGGCGCCGGCGGCACCCAGCGCCTGACCCGCTTCGTCGGCAAGTCGAAGGCCATGGACATGTGCCTGACCGGCCGGTTGATGGATGCGACCGAGGCCGAGCGTTCGGGCTTGGTCAGCCGCGTCGTGCCGGCGGCCGACCTGCTGGCCGAGGCGATCAAGGCCGCCGAGAAGATCGCTTCCTTCTCGCTGCCTGCCGTGATGATGGCCAAGGAAAGCGTCAATCGCGCCTACGAGTCGACCCTGGCCGAGGGCATCCTGTTCGAGCGCCGGGTGTTCCATTCGACCTTCGCGCTGGAAGACCAGAAGGAAGGCATGGCGGCCTTCGCCGAGAAGCGCAAGCCGCAGTTCAAGCACAAGTGAGCGCGGTTTCCCCCGACACCGACGGCTGGGTGGTTCCGGTCGTCGGCGGCATCGAGGAGATTGCCGACCGCTACGACGGCTTCATCCTGGACGTCTGGGGCGTCCTGCATAACGGCGTCGAGCCCTATCCGCGCGTCGTCGACACGCTCTATCGCCTGAAGAATGCCGGCAAGCGCCTGTGCATCCTGTCGAACGCCCCGGTGCAGGCCGAGACCGTGGCCGGCCGGATCGAGACGATCGGCATCCCGCGCGACGCCTATCACCACATCATGACCTCGGGCGAGGAGGTCTGGCAGCACCTGAAGCATCGGCCCGACGCGTTCTACCAGGGGCTGGGCCGCCGGGTGCTGCATATCGGACCGGAACGCGACAAGGGCATGATCCACGGGCTGGACCTGGTGCCGGTCGCCGATGCCGGCGAGGCCGATTTCGTGCTCAACACCGGCCCGGGCGAACCGGCCGACACGGTCGCTACATATCAGCCGCTGCTGGATGCCGCGGTCGCGCGCAAGCTGCCGATGGTCTGCGCCAACCCGGACCTGACCGTGATGCGGGGGCCGGAAGTGCTGATCTGCGCGGGCTCGTTGGCGCAGGCCTACGAGGCCCAGGGCGGCACCGTGCGCTGGCATGGCAAGCCCTATCCGGGCGTCTATCGGACGTGCCTGGCGCTGCTCGGCATTGCCGACAAGCGCCGCATCGTCGGCGTCGGCGACAGCCCCCGCACGGACGTGGCGGGGGCCAATGCCGCCGGGATCGACAGCCTGCTCGTCGCCGGCGGATTGCACGCCAACGAGTTCGGCTTCGTGCCGGGCAACCGGCTCGACGCCGGTCACCTGACCCGCGTGCTGACCCACGGACCCCGCCCGAAAACCGTGGTCGGCCGTCTCAACTGGTGAGGCGGGGGGAGGGAAAGCCCCGGTCGTTCCGCCGCCGTCTAATGGTCCGCGCGATGCAAGATCTGGTCGGCAAGGCCGGTGTCGTAGGCCATGCCCTCAGCGGTGATCAGCGCGCCATGGGGAAAGTCCGAGGCGATCAGCCCCTTGCGCTCCAGCGCCTTCCAGGCCGCCTCGTTCGCGAGGCCGGACGCGTCGGCCGTCATGACGACGGCATGGCCGACATGGAAATGATTGCCATGGGGATGCGGCATGTTGCCGATCTCGACGGCACCGCCGTCGCGCGGGCTCGCGTGGTTGGGCGAGCGCGCCAGCTCCTGCATCAGGGTCAGGGTCTTCAACTGCAGCGCATTGAGGCCGAGCGGGTTCTTCTTGGCGGGCATGAGATGGGCTCGTTCGAGGACTCGAGGATCCTGTCAGGCGTAGCCCTTTCCGGGCAGAGGGGCAAGGGTGGCTCCTGGTGTTCCCATCGAGGAGTGGACCGTTGAAACCGACTTTGCTGAGCCATCTCTCCATCGGCGTAGCCGATCTGGCGCGCGGCATCGCCTTCTACGACGCGGTGATGGCGACGCTGGGCGGCATGCGCTGCTTCACCGGGCCGGTGTCGGCCGGCTATGGCCCGGCGATGGACAAGGAGGATCTGGCATTGAAGCTGGCGCCCGGTCCCGACGTTGCGCCGCGGCCCGGGTTTCATCTGGCGTTCACCGCCGACAGCCCGGCCATGGTCGATCGGTTCTACGCGACGGCACTGGCCCATGGCGGCCGGGACGACGGGCCCCCGGGCCTGCGCCCGCACTATGGCCCGACCTATTATGCCGCCTTCGTCATCGATCCCGACGGTCATCGGCTGGAGGCGGTCCACCAATAGCAGGCAGGCCAAACATCTCCCGCGCGTCCGTCCCGTTGGCAAGAGAGTTTTAAGCATAAGCGCCTAGGGTCGCGTCATCTCGTCAGCATGCTAGAGGACCCGGCCGGTGAATACCTCCCACGGCGCCGAAATCATCGCCTTTCCGATCAAGACCCCGTCCTGCATCAATCAGCAGCGCTGGATCCCGAGCCCCGAGGCGCGCCGAGCGGCGGCGGCCATCCCGATCGCGGGCTACCTGCGGCTGTGCGGCATCGTTTTCGCGGCCCTGTTGAGCTGGGTGCTGGTCATCAGCCTGCTGCGCCGGGTCGCGACCATTCTGCAAGGCTAGTCGCCGCGATCCCGTGCGCCGGTGCTGTGGCCCATATCATAGGCCCGCCGGCGCTATCGCCCGTAAAGCAGGTGTCCTCGACACCGCAGGGCGTTCTTCCGATGAACCAGCGCTACGTCTTCCCCTGTCCGAATTGCCATGGCACCGGCGGCGACCCGACCTGCCGACCGCTGCCCGATCGGGTGCAGGAGCGCGTGCCCCTGCCGTGCCGGCACTGCGTCGGCACCGGCCGGCATCGCGAGCCGGCCGAGCCTTCGATCATGCGGCCACAGGCCTGCCGAACTCAGTATCCGCCGAGCGACGCCCGCCGGCGTACCGTGCCGACCAGTGCCAGGCCGCCGATCAGCAGGGCGAGCGATGCCGGCTCCGGCACGTCGGTCGTGCCGTCGACGAAGATGCGCACCGTCGGATCGTTGAAGGCCGAATAGCCCGTATCGAACTGGTTTTGGAACAGGTTCGGCGTCCCGACCGGATCGTTGCCGAAGCTGAGTGAGGCGAAACCGTCGGTCGTGCCGAACAGGCCCGAGCCGAACAGCACGCCATAGGTGCCGGCCTGCAGCGAGACCGAGAGGGTGGCGCTGTTGTCGCCATCCTGGGTCGGGGTGAACACCACGTCGCCCAACGAGATCGATTCCAGGTTCTCGACAGAGGCCGACGGCAGGCCGGTCAGCGACGCCAGGCTGATGATTTCGCCGAAGATCGCGTCGCCGTTGGCGCCGCCGTCCGACACCAGGAAATTACCGCCGATATCCGTGATCTGGGTCGCCGCCGATACGGTGAAGGCCGCACCGATGAAAAAGCTGTTGTCGGTCGTGCCGTCGCCCTGGACGGCATAGCCGCCTTGGAGGGCACCGCTCGCGGTGGCGGACTGATAGAGGACGTCGGCGCGGGCTACCGGGGCGAAAGCGATCGCGCCGAACAGCAGGACCATGGGCAGGGAGAATTTCATCGCAAGCTCCGTAAAGGGCAATGATGGGAAAGGCCGCCCCCGCGCGAGGGGCGGCCGTCAAAAGGCGCCGGGCGTCAGACCGCGAAGCCGTGCTGGTGCATCAGGTCCTGCAGCTGCCGGACCTCGGCCAGGTGATCGGCGAAGGATTCGTTGATCACGTCCATGTTGAGCGCGGTGTTGGTATTGACCGCGCAGGCGGCGCCATAGACCTGGTCCACCAGGTTGACGGGCGGCGGCAGGGTCAGGTTCGGCGCCGAGACGAAATCGAGCGCCGTCGCGATATTGCCCGAGGACACGCCGCGCACGCCCAGGCTGGGCAGGCCGAAGCGCCAATTGATCATGTTGAGGATCGAGACCGCGTCGAACTGGGTCTTGGCAACGGCGCCCCGACGCGCCCGCGGACCGATCAGCACGCAGGGCACCCGGAATCCCAGGCGGCCATCGGTATTGCCGACGATCGTCCGCTCGCTATCCGACACCGGCGCCAGGGCAGGCGGCACATGGTCCGCGAAGCCGCCGGCCTCGTCGTAGTTGATGACGAACAGGGTCCGGCCCCATTGCGGGCTGGCGGTCAGTGCCTGATAGACCGTGTTCATCAGCACCTGGCCGTTGCGGATGTCGGCCAGCGGATGATCGTCGTTGGACAGGCCAGCGGCCTCGCCCGAGAATTTCGGGTCGATATAGGTGATCGACGGCAGGGTGCCGGCGGACGCATCGACCAGGAATTGGTCGAACGGAAACGAGATGCCGGCATACTTGCCGCCCCACAACGCGGTGAAGGCGGAGTCGCCATAGTAATAACCGGCGCTGACGCCGGCGGCGGCGGCCGTGTCCCAGATCGACGGCAGGGTCGACAACAGGCTGTTGGTGTAGGCCGAGGGGCCGCCGGTGGTCAGGCGATCGGTCTGGCCGGTATGCATGTAGAAGCGGTTCGGCCACGTCGGCCCGAGAATCGAGCAGAAATAATTGTCGCAGATCGTCCAGTGCCGCGCGGCGCCTGCGAAAAATGGCACGTCGTTCGCTACGTAGTAGCCAATCGGAAAAGTGTCGCCCACTTTCGCGGTCTTGAGAAAGCCGTCCATCGCGCCATTGTCGAAATGGGTCCGGCCGCCGCCGAAGCTGTGATTGGGATCGGCGAACTGGCAGTTCTGATAGTTCGGCGCCAACGGGAAGCTGGCATGGGACACGCCGTTGGTGTCGAGGAACGTCCGGCCAGCCTGCTTGCCGGCGGCACCCGGCACCCAGCCCAGCATATGGTCGAACGAGCGGTTCTCCATCATCAGGACGACGATGTGGTCGATGCCCGAATCCGCCGGCTGCGGCAGCCCGCCGGTCGCGACCTGGGCGAAGGCGCCCGTGAGCGACGAGCCCATCGCGGCGACGCCGGCCATGCCGGCCACGCCCTTGATGACGCTGCGACGCGAAGTGTTCGACAAGGGAAGGATATTGTCTTCAGGGGGCTTTTCAGTCATCGCCACGGGCTCCTCGAAACGGGAAAAGTTTTGCCCGCGTGTCTCTAGCGTCCCGATGCGACGGGTCCGTGTCAGTTCGGCGTTGGTTTGGAAAAGAATAAAATACGAGCGATTTCGGCAATCAACTTACCGTGATCGGGCGCCGCCCTGGCGCATCATCTGCCGGGTCGCGTCCGACAGGATCGCCTCCGCCGCTGCCTCGTCGTGCCGCTGGGCGCGGGCCGCATCTCTGGGCGCCACGGCGGTCGGCGGCAGGGCGAGCGAAGGGCCGACGGCCGTTTCCGGTGCTTGCGGGTGCAGCACTCTCTCACCCGCGGCGCTCGTGATCGTGACGCCGTCGGTGCGGATGGTGGTCACGGTCCACCCGTCGATCTGCCGCCCTGCCTCGACGCGCTGCGTCTCGCGATCTCGCGCGAACAAGGCCACGCTTACGCCCGGCCCGACGATGACCCCGGCGAGACGCCAGTCCCAGGCGATCCCCACGGCCTCGTTCGCGCCGGCCGATGCAGACGCCAACCCCCAGGCGACGCACAAGGCCGTCAGGCAGCAAAAAGCGCGCATGGGAGCCTTCTCCGGATCCTGGCCACGAAACGCACGACCCTATCCGTCGAGTGTGACGCTTCGGGCGTTCCGTGCCGGCAGGCCGGATAGGCCCATTGGTAACGGAACCGCAGCCAATGGGGATCAGGATCCGCGATGACCGTCAGCTTCCGCACGGTCGCGCGAGGTGCATATGGACGGCATGGTGGTGGGACAGGTCGAGGCGGTCGAACTCGACATCGCCGGAAATCCCTATCCGGATCTGCAGCGCGTCCATGCCTATTGGACGGCGAAGCGGCAGGACCGCTTCGCGCCGCGCCGGCGGGACATCGACCCGGTCGACATGGTCGACGTGCTGCCCCGGATCATGCTTGTCGACATCGAGCAGGAGCCGCTGGATTTCCGCTATCGCCTGGCCGGCACCGGCATCTGCGACACCCACAGCACCGATCCGACCGGCAGCAGGCCGCGCGATCTGAAGCCGCGGGCCTACGGATCGCTGGTCGATGGCCATTATCGCGCCGTCGTAATGCGACGGGTGCCGACCCTGCATCTCATCGTGCTCGACACCCATGATCGCTCGAGCGCTTATGCCCGCCTGCTGCTGCCGCTGTCGGAGGATGGCGTCAGGGTGACGATGCTGATGGCAATCGACGGCAAGGAACAGAACGGTTGGCCGCTCCGGCAATTCTTCGAGACGCTGACGCGCCGAAGCTGAGCCCTGCGCTTCGGGCGCGTTTCCTTCCCATGACGCGGCGCAGCATTCCCTATATACTGCTTGCGAGCGACGAGACACGGGAGCTACCCGTGCGTGCGCGGTTTTGGTTTGGAGAGGAGCAGCGCCCATGGTCGATTTCCCCAAGCGGAGCCTTGCCGATTGGCAGGCGCTCGCCGCCAAGGAATTGAAGGGGGCGGCTCCGGACACCCTGGTCACGACTACGCCCGAAGGGCTGGACGTCAAGCCGCTCTATACCGCCGCCGATCTCGAAGGCCTCGATGCGCTGGGCACCATGCCCGGCTTCGCGCCGTTCCTGCGCGGCCCGCGCGCGACCATGTACGCGAACCGGCCCTGGACCATTCGCCAATACGCGGGATTCTCGACCGCCGAGGAATCCAACGCGTTTTATCGCAAGAACCTGGCGGCCGGGCAGATGGGGTTGTCGGTCGCCTTCGACCTGGCGACCCATCGCGGCTACGACAGCGACCATCCGCGTGTCGTAGGCGACGTCGGCAAGGCCGGTGTCGCGATCGATTCTGTCGAGGACATGAAGATCCTGTTCGACGGCATCCCGCTCGACCAGATGAGCGTGTCGATGACCATGAACGGCGCCGTGCTGCCGGTGCTGGCCGGCTATATCGTGGCCGGTTTGGAACAGGGCGCGCGGCTCGATCAGCTGTCGGGGACCATCCAGAACGACATCCTGAAGGAGTTCATGGTCCGCAACACCTATATCTACCCGCCGGAACCCTCGATGCGCGCGGTTGCCGACATCATCGAGTACACGGCGCAGAACATGCCCAAGTTCAACTCGATCTCGATCTCCGGCTATCATATGCAGGAGGCAGGTGCCACTGCGGTACAAGAGCTGGCCTTCACGCTCGCCGACGGCCTCGAATATGTCCGGGCCGCGCTGTCGAAGGGCCTCGCCGTCGATGCCTTCGCCCCGCGCCTGTCGTTCTTCTTCGCGATCGGCATGGACTTCTTCATGGAAGTGTCGAAGCTGCGCGCCGCCCGCCTGCTCTGGGCCGAACTGATGAGCCAGTTCGAGCCGAAGAAGCCCGAAAGCCTTGCGCTCCGGACCCATTGCCAGACGTCGGGCGTGTCGCTGACCGAGCAGGACCCGTACAACAACGTGGTGCGCACCACGATCGAGGCGATGGCGGCCGTACTGGGCGGGACCCAGTCGCTGCACACCAATTCGTTCGACGAGGCGCTGGCGCTGCCGACCCCGACCTCGGCCCGCATCGCGCGCAACACGCAGCTGATCATCGCCGAGGAGACCGGCATTCCGCGCGTGATCGACCCGCTGGGCGGCTCCTACTACGTCGAGCATCTGACCGCGAGCCTGGCCGAAGCCGCGCGGACCCTGATCAAAGAGGTCGAGGACCTGGGCGGCATGACCAAAGCGGTGGCGTCGGGCATGCCCAAGCTGCGCATCGAAGAGGCCGCCGCCCGCCGGCAGGCCCGCATCGATCGCGGCGAAGAGGTCATCGTCGGCGTCAACAAGTACAAGACCAACGACAGCGCCCAGGTCGACACGCTCGACATTGATAATGCGAAGGTCCGCGAAAGCCAGGTCGCCCGACTGAAGCAGATCCGCGCCAAGCGCGACAGCGGCGCGGTCGAAGCGGCGCTGGCCGCGCTGACCCGGTCGGCCGAGACCGGCGAGGGCAATCTGCTGGCGCTCACGGTCGAGGCGATGAAGGTTCGCGCCACGGTCGGCGAGGTCTCGGACGCGCTGGAGAAGGTGTTCACCCGGCACAAGGCCGAGATCCGCTCGATCTCGGGCGTCTATGCCTCGGTCTACGAGGGCGACCAGAGTTTCGACCAGATCCGTGACGACGTCCGCCGCTTCGCCGAGGAAGAAGGTCGCCGGCCGCGCATGATGGTGGTCAAGCTGGGCCAGGACGGCCATGACCGCGGCGCCAAGGTGATCGCGACCGCCTTCGCCGACATCGGGTTCGACGTCGACGTCGGACCGCTGTTCCAGACGCCGGAGGAGGCCGCGCGCCAGGCGATCGAGAACGACGTCCATGTCGTCGGCATCTCGAGCCAGGCCGCCGGCCACAAGACCCTGGTGCCCGCGCTGATCCAGGCGCTGCGCGACCAGGGCTCGACCGACATCATGGTGGTATGCGGCGGGGTCATTCCGCCCCAGGACTATCCGCAACTGAGGGCCGACGGCGTCGTCGCGATCTATGGGCCGGGCACCAACATCCCGAAGGCGGCAGCCGAGATCCTGGGCCTGATCCGGCAGCAGCGCCTGGCCGCTTGAGTTCAGGGCACGGGAGCCGCGCGGGCGGCGCGGTTGTGGCCTTGCCAAACAGTCGTTAGGCTCGACGCCACCATGCCGCTTTCAGCCCCTGCTCCGCGCGAGCCTATCCATACCCGCCACGTCGAATGCCGCGGCTATCGCCGCGCCGATGGCCTGTGGGACATCGAAGGTCATATGACGGACGTCAAGAGCTACCCCTTCGCCAACGAGTGGCGCGGGGCGATCACGCCGGGCGTGCCGCTGCACGAGATGTGGATCCGCATCACGGTCGACGAAGACCTGCTGATCCACGAGATCGAGGCTGTGACCGACAACTCGCCCTATCGGATGTGCCCCGACATCGTCGATAATTTCCAGCGCCTGAAGGGCCTGCGCATCGTCGGCGGCTTCACCAACAAGATGAAGGCGGCGGTCGGCGGCGTCCAGGGTTGCACCCATCTGGTCGAGCTGATGGGTCCGATCGCCACCACGGCGTTCCAGACGATCTTTCCGCTGAAGAAGCCGCGAGACAAGACTCCTGAAGAGATCGCCGCCGCGGCTGATGCGCCGCGCAAGCGGCCGCCGCTGCTGGAAAGCTGCCACGCCTTTGCGACCGACAGCCCGATTACCCGGAAAGCTTGGCCGGACTTCTATACCGGACCCAAGGACGAGGCCTGACGCCGAGGCTTTCCGGCCGCACGGCGATCATCACCGGCGGCATCGGATTGGGCATGGCGGAGGCCGAGGTTCAGAGCCCCGCCTCCTCCGGCGTCGCGGTCTTGAGCGACAGGGCGTGGACCGGCCCGGCCAACTCGTCCTTCAGGATGTCGTAGACCATGCGCTGGCGTGCCACACGGCTCTGGCCGGCGAAGGCGACGGAGACAATCTCCAGATTGAAATGGCTCTCGCCGTTCTTGTGACCGGAACCCGCCATGCCGGCATGGCCCGCATGGCGGGCGGAATCATCGTCCACGACCAGCCGGACCGGTTTCAGGGCGAGGGTGAGCTTGCTTTCGATCGATTGGGCGACGCGCATCGGCAACGGCCTTCCAGCGGAGAGGGTGGGTCGAAGCTGAGATGGGGCGTGCCGCCCCTCCGTGTCAACCGGTCGGCACACGGGCGATACGCGCGGCGCGCGCTTGTCTTCGCCCCCCAGGCCCTTCCATACTCCGCACCATGGCCCGTTCCCGCGCCGCCCATTATGACCCGACCGAACCCGCACGGCCGCTGACGCGCTATTGCGACCATGAGGGCTGTGTGAACGAAGGCGAGTTCCGCGCACCCCGTTCACGCGACAAGCTCAATCTCTATTGGTGGTTCTGTCTCGAGCACGTGCGCGCCTACAATGCCGCCTGGAACTACTACGAGGGCATGAGCGAGAGCGAGATCGAGGCCGACCTGCGCAAGGACACCGTCTGGCAGCGCCCGACCTGGCCGCTGGGCTGGCGCCTGAAGATGCGCGATCCGCTGAACATCATCGACGGCGACGAGCCCGACGGCCACGGCGGCCATCGCCAGCGCGAGATGACCATAGAGGAAAAGGCCCTTGCGGTTTTCGAACTTGACCCGCCTTTCACCTTGGTCGAATTGAAGAAGCGCTACAAACTCCTGGTCAAGCGCTACCATCCGGACGCCAATGGCGGCGACAAGGATTCCGAAGAGCGCTTGAAAGTGATCAACCAGGCCTTCGCGTTGCTGAAGGCCAAATATTTCGCCTGAGAGTGTTGTCCGACCTGCCACCCTCGAACCGCCAACCAGTTACGGGATTGCCAAGCCGATGCCTTCCGCCTCTCCTTCCGCTGCCGAAACGGTCAACGCCCACAAGCTGCCGGACATCACCATCTCGGTGCGCCAGACCTTCGGCATCGACAGCGACTTGCAGGTGCCGGCGTTCAGCACGACGACCGAGCATGTGCCCGACATCGACGAGGCCTACAAGTTCGACCGCGAGACCACGCTCGCGATCCTGGCCGGCTTCGCCTTCAATCGGCGCGTCATGATCCAGGGCTATCACGGCACCGGCAAGTCGACCCATATCGAGCAGGTGGCGGCGCGGCTCAACTGGCCCTGCGTGCGCATCAACCTCGACAGCCACATCAGCCGTATCGACCTGATCGGCAAGGATGCGATCGTGCTGAAGGATGGCGTGCAGGTCACCGAATACCGCGAAGGCATCCTGCCCTGGGCGCTGCAGAGCGCCACCGCGATCGTATTCGACGAGTATGACGCCGGCCGGCCCGACGTGATGTTTGTGATCCAGCGCGTGCTCGAGGTCGAAGGCAAGCTGACCCTGCTCGACCAGAACAAGGTCATTCGCCCGCACCCGGCCTTCCGCCTGTTCTCGACCGCCAATACGGTGGGCCTGGGCGACACGACCGGCCTCTATCACGGCACCCAGCAGATCAATCAGGGTCAGATGGACCGTTGGAACATCGTGTCCACGCTCAACTACCTGCCCCATGACGACGAAGTGGCGATCGTACTGGCCAAGGCACCGAATTTCGACGACGAGGACGGCCGCAAGATCGTCTCGTCCATGGTGGCACTGGCCGACCTCACTCGCGCGGGCTTCATCAACGGCGACATCTCGACCGTCATGTCGCCGCGCACCGTCATCACCTGGGCCGAGAACACGCGGATCTTTGAAGGCGACATCGCCTTCGCCTTCCGCCTGACCTTCCTCAACAAGTGCGACGAGATCGAACGCTCGACGGTCGCGGAATATTACCAGCGCTGCTTCGGCACCGAACTCAAGGAGACCGGCATCAGGGCTGGCCGCGCGTAGATGACCCTCGCTGACGACGCCGTCGAAGAGTTCAAGCGGGCGACCGCCGCGACGCTGCGCGCCATGGCCGAGCGCGACGACGTCACCGTCGCCTATGCCGCCGATCCGCCCGGCCTGACCGGCACCAAGGCACGCCTGCCGGCGCCGCCGCGCGACCTGCCGCCCGAGATCGCGGGCCAGGTGCGCGGCGCCGCCGACGCGATCGCGCTGCGTCTGAAGCATCACGACCCGGTGCTGCACGCCCGCCGCCAGCCCCACGGCGAGCAGGCCCGCGCGATCTTCGAGGCGGTCGAGCAGGCGCGCGTCGAGGCGATCGGCGCCCGGCGCATGGTCGGCGTCGCCGACAATCTGGCGATGGGCCTGAACGAGCGCTATCGCCGTGCCGGCTTCGACCGGGTGATCGAGCGCAACGAGGCGACCCTGCCGGAAGCGATCCGGCTGATGGCGCGCGAGCAGATGACCGGCGCGCCGCCGCCACCGGCCGCCCGCCAGATGATGGAGCTGTGGCGCCCGTTCCTCGAAGGCAAGCTGGTGCAGGATTTCGCCGCTCTGGAGCGCGAGATTAACGACCAGGACGCCTATGCCTCGGCCGTGCGCCGGCTGATCAAGGACCTCGACGTCGACCTGGGTGACGCCGAGGGCGACAGCACCGAGGGCGACGACGACCAGGACGGGTCCGACCAGGGCGAGGCCGGCGACAGCCAGCAGGCCGAGCAGGAATCCGGCGAGGGCCAGCGTGGCGAGCCGGAGAGCATGCCGGCCGATGCCGCACCCGAGGATGGCGAGGACGGCGGCGCCGACGAGATGACCGGCGAAATGATGCCGGGGTCGGCCGACGACGATGACGAGACCCAGCCGGGCAAGGCGAACCAGCGCCAGTCCGGCACCGCGGCCGACGACCCGAACGCCTATCGCGCCTATACCGCGACGTTCGACGAGATCGTGCTGGCCGACGAGCTATGCGACGCCGACGAGCTGACCCGGCTGCGCGCCATGCTCGACCAGCAGCTGTCCAACCTGCAGAGCGTGATCTCGCGCCTCGCGAACCGCCTGCAACGCCGGCTGATGGCCAAGCAGACGCGCTCGTGGGAATTCGACCTTGAGGAAGGCATGCTCGACGCGGCGCGCCTGTCGCGCATCGTCACCAACCCGGCCTATCCGCTGAGCTACAAACGCGAGAAGGACACCGACTTCCGCGACACGGTCGTCAGCCTGCTGATCGACAATTCCGGATCGATGCGCGGCCGACCGATCAGCGTCGCCGCGATGAGTGCCGACATTCTGGCGCGCACCTTGGAACGCTGCAACGTCAAGGTCGAGATCCTGGGCTTCACCACCCGCGCCTGGAAGGGCGGCCAGTCACGCGAGCGCTGGATCGCCGACGGCAAGCCGGCCAACCCGGGCCGCCTCAACGACCTGCGCCACATCGTCTACAAGGCCGCCGACGCCCCATGGCGCCGGGCGCGGCGCTCGCTGGGCCTGATGCTGCGCGAAGGCATCCTGAAGGAAAACATCGACGGCGAGGCCCTGCTCTGGGCCCACAGCCGCCTGATGGCCCGCACCGAGCAGCGGCGCATCCTGATGGTCATCTCCGACGGCGCGCCGGTCGATGATTCGACCCTCTCGGTCAATCCCGGCAATTATCTGGAAAAGCACCTGCGCCAATCGATCGAGATGATCGAGCGCAGCTCGCCGGTCCAGCTGGTCGCGATCGGCATCGGCCACGACGTGACCCGCTACTATCGCCGCGCGGTCACCATCGTCGACGCCGAACAGCTGGGCGGCACGGTGATGGAAAAGCTGGCGGAGCTGTTCGACGAGCCGGCCGGCGGGGGACGGCGCCGGCGGGGGTGA
>NZ_DASZBY010000131.1:0-31561 GCF_035943795.1 Aliidongia sp.
CCCGGCTGCGGCGCCGCCTGAGGCTGCACATGGGGCTGCGGCGCCCCGTTGGGGGCTGCCGCCCCGGCGGGGCCCGGCCGACCGGCGGTCGCCGCGGGTGCGGGCACCGCGGTCGGCACGACATGCCCCTGCCCGTTCATATGGGTCGTCGGCATCTGCAGTTTGGTCTGCGGCGGAGCCTGGATCGGCCGCGCAGCGGCTTCGGCGCCAACCCGGCTGGCAGCCGTCGGCTGCGGCAGGGCAGCGGGCGCCGCCGCACCCGGCCGGCCCGTGCCGGCGGACGCCACGATCGGATGGGTGAAGGTCGCGGCCTGCGCCGCCGGCAGGGCCGCCTGGCGCACCGGCCGGGCGTTGACGAAGGCGTCATGATTGACCACCGTCACCGCGCGCTGGTTCGCATAGGTCACATTGGTGACATTGACCGTCTTGTTGACCGTGATGTTGTTGATCTCGGTCCGCGACACATTGGTCACGTTGACGTTGCGGATGTACCTCTCGCTGACGCGATAGGGCGGACGATAGACTTCGCCCGGGCCGAGCGGCACCCAGCCGATGGCGGCGCCGATGCCCACGCCGATCCCGATGCCGACCGCAATGCCGACACCGGGGCGCGGTCCCGGCTCACCGCCGACGAACGCGACCATGGCCGGCGCATAGACCGGCCGTTCGACGACCGTGCCCGGAACCCAGCCCCAGCGCCCGTCGAACTGCGTCCAGCGGCCGTAATGGAACGGCGCGAAACCCCAGGGCTCGTCATCGACCCAGGTCCAGCCCCAGGGTGCCACCCAACGCCAATGCCCTTCGCGATAGGGCGCCCAATCGGCGGCCACCGAACTCGGCATCCAGACCGCGCCATATTGCGGCGTCGTCTGCCAGGTGCCGTATTGCTCGAGATTCTCGGCGCCCACGACCTGCGGCGAGACGTATTGGCGTGCCGGCGGATGGTCGAACCGATGCATGCGATCGGCGACCCAATGGTCGAACGCATCGTCCTGCAGCGCCTGCTGGGTATAGGCGAGCGGGTCGCCGGCGGTCACGATCAGTTCGTTGTTGGTCTCGACCGGCACCGTCCCGGACGGCTCGATCAACTGGGCGCTGCCATAGAGTGCCGCGATGCGCGTCGGCGCCTGGTCGTCGCCCGCGATGATCCGGTAGGTACCGTCGACGCCCAGTGCCGTGGTGCCGCGCGGCACGGTGACCTCGTAGCTCTCGTTCGGCTGCCGGCCATGCAGATGCACGTCGGCCCGGCCCTGGGGCACGTTGATGTCGACGTTCTGATCGTCGATGGCGACGAGATCGACCTCCGTGCCGCCGTCGAGGTCGATGCGCGCGGCACCGATCTGGATCTCCGCCTTGGCCCCCGGTTCGGTCCAGAGCGACGTGCCCGCGGTCAGCGGATAGTTCAACGCGGCCGGTGCCCAGGGATCGGTCGCATTCGCATGCATCGAGACCGTGCCCTCGACCAGGGACACGTAGCCGACGCGCGACGGCGGGTCTTGCTGGACGGTCCCATCCGGCGGCGGGGCGTCCTGGGCAAATGCCTGCACCATGGGGCCGAAGCCGGAAACCGACAGAGCCACGAACGCCACGGCGAGCGAATGCCCGCTGCGGACGGTTCGGCGTTGAATGGGCATTACCCTACTCCTAAGGAAAACAGCGCGGGGCGCGCTTCGACTGAACCGACAACGCCCCGCCGTCGAGGACTATTCCGCGCCTTCGTCGACACCCCTGGCGGTATCGGGCGACGCGCAGGTCCAGGTTCTACGCCCCGAACAAGGGTTTCGTTCCCGTCCTGCGGGACAGCGATCCCGGAAAGTCTCAAATTTGTCCCAGGCGCGGTCAAGCCGCTTCAACGGATCGGCGACGATTTCGGCAGACCGCGCACGACCCGCCACAGCATGGCAAACCCGGTCAGCACGCTCATGATGGTGAAATCGACGCCCGACAGTCTCCCGGCGGTCGCCATGTGCCACAAGGCGAGCAGCACCGACGGATAGACCAGCCAGTGCAGCCGCCGCCAATTGCGCCCGCCGACCCAGCGGATCGCCGCATTGAACGAGGTTGCGGCCAGCGGCACCAGCAGCAAGGTCGCGACGAAGCCCAGGAACAGATAGCGCAGGCGCAGGATCTCCGTCGTGATCAGATCGAGGTCGAAACCGTAGTCCATGCTCCAGATCGCGAAATGACCGACCGAATAGGCGGCGGCCCACAGGCCGATCGGCCGACGGAACCGGATGATGCCGGGCAACCCGGCGAGGCGCGCGAGCGGCGTCACCAGCAGGCCGGCGACCAGCAGGCGCATGCCCCAGATGCCGGAAATGCGGGTCGCCGGCGGGAACGGGTCCGCGACGAAGGCGCCCCAGAACGAATCATAGGCGAGTTGCAGCGCCGGAACCGCCAGCACCAGGATGACGAGTGGTTCGCCGACGCGGCGCAGCCAAAAGCTGATCTGCTGCTTGGTCCGTCGAGAACGCTCTTGATTAGAGAGGGTCATTTACCACCTGATAGAGACACGATGGCGCGTCGCCATCGTTACCGGATGCCGATGTCGGGTCCGGGTTCGTCTGCTCGCTCGATCGCGTGAGGAGGAGGCTCAAGCACACGCCATGAATCGCATTTCCTTGTTCAATTCGCCCCTGCTCCTGGGTTTCGACCATTTCGAACGCGCGATCGATCGCGTGGCGAAGGCGTCGACCGACGGCTATCCGCCGTACAATATCGAGCAGACGGGCGACGACCGGCTTCGCATCACCCTCGCCGTGGCCGGCTTCACCATGCATGACCTCGTGGTCCAGATCGAAGACAATCAACTCGTCATCCGCGGCAAGCAGGCCGAGGATCGGGAGCGCCTGTACCTGCACCGCGGCATCGCCGCCCGCCAGTTCCAACGCTCCTTCGTCCTCGCCGAAGGCATCGAAGTCACCGGCGCCTCGCTCGACAATGGCCTGCTGCACATCGACCTGATGCGTCCGACCATCGAGCCCAAGGTCCGGCGCGTCGAAATCCGCGCAGACGGCAAGAGCGCCACCAATCAGCCGATCGGCATCGGTGCCGACCCGGAGCAGGCCTGAGGAACCACCTCAGCCCTTCCCGGCTTCCATATCGGATCTGAACGCAATGGCGGCCAATCACGTTCACGTCAGGAGGCTACCCCTGTTCCCGTGTCTCCATCGTGCCGAGCGGCACGGGTGATGCAGGGACCGGAAGCGAACGACGCGGGCCGCAGAAATGAATCGGAAATGACGGGATCGGGCCGTACCGCCCCTCGTCCTCCGGTTCGGAGGTAGGACCATGAACGACAGCAGCATCATCAATCCCCGCCACATGTCGACACGCGATCTGGCCATGTTCGGCGTGCAGGATGTGGCTTTCATCAAGGCCGTCTCGGTCAATGACGAGGTCGGCTACGCCATCCATGCCGCCGACGGCACCCAAATGGCGCTGGTCACCGACCGGGACGTCGCCTTCGCCGCCGTCCGCCAGCATGGGCTGGAGCCGGTCAGCGTCCACTGAAACGAAACCGGCCGAAGCATGTCACGCTCCGGCCGGTTCCATCGTTCTGAGAGCGACCGAGGCTATGCGGCGTCCGACGCCCGATCCTCGGTCAGCAACGCATACAGCGCATCCGCATTGTCGGTGCCGCGTAATTTGGCACAGACCGCCCGATCCCTGAGCAACCGCGATACCCGGGCCAGCGCCTTCAGGTGATCGGCCCCGGCGTCTTCCGGTGCCAGCAACAGAAAGATGAGATCGACCGGCTGGTTGTCGATCGCTTCGAAATCGACCGGGCGATCGAGCCGGGCGAACAGCCCGGTCATGCGATCGAGGCCGGGCAGCTTGCCATGCGGGATGGCAATGCCCAGCCCGACGCCCGTCGTTCCCAGCCGCTCGCGTTCGGACAGCACCTCGAAGACCAGCTTTTCGGACTGCCCGACGAGCGAGGCGGCTTTCTTGGCCAATTCCTGCAGCGCTTGCTTTTTCCCGCTGACACGGAAGTTGGCGATCACGCTGTGGGGCGTGATCAGATCGGCGATCATCATCGATGGTTCCTGGTTAGGCCCTATTCGGCCGCCGCGGCCGCTTCGGTCTGTCGCGGATCGATCCAGCCGATATGGCCGTCGTTCCGGCGATAGACCACGTTGAGTCCGCCGTGCGCGGAGTTCCTAAACATCAAAGTCGGCAATTCCGCAAGGTCCATGCGCATCACCGCCTCGCCGACGGTCAGTGTCGGGATCTCCGTCGCCATCTCGGCGATCACCACCGGTTGGCCGTCATGATGCTCGGAACTGGTATCCTCGTGGTCGTCCGGCTCGGGGGCCAGAATGTAGGACCGGGCCTCGATCGCCTGGTCGACCCGATCCTTGCCGGCGGCATGATGGTCGTTCAGGCGCCGCTTGTAGCGCCGCATCCGCTTGGCGATCCGTTCCGCCGCCTTGTCCGCCGCCTTGTAGACGTCGGCGTCCTTCTCGCTCGACTGCATGAGAATGCCGCGACCGACATGGACCTGCAGGTCGCACGTATAGCGATGCGCCTCACGCGCGATGACGGCGTGGGCCTCGATCCCTTCGCCGAAATACTTGCCGACCAGCGTGGTCAGACTTTCCTCGATATGGGTTCGAAGAGCGTCGCCCACATCCATCTGCTTGCCCGTGACGCGTAACTGCATCGCCATGATTTAATACCCCTTCCTGTTTCACGTCCGGCCTTGGGTGGGTCCGGACGAGCGGCACCCCGGTGGGAAGTTCCCCCGGAATGTCCATGAGCCCCTCGCTTCGGCCGGGTTTGCGCCGGAGGAGGGATTTGCAGGTGCCCTACATTCCCAGCGACTTGTCGCGTCGTCGCAACACCGACGACGGAATGCGCATCGCTTCACGGTATTTCGCCACCGTTCTGCGGGCGATGTCGACTCCGTCCTCGTGCAAGATTTCGACGATCCGATCGTCGGATAGGATTCCTTCCGCACCCTCGGCATCGATCAGCGTCTTGATCCGGAACTTGACCGACTCGGCGGAATGCGAGGCGGCGCCGTTCGCGGCCGGGATCGACGAGGTGAAGAAATATTTGAGCTCGAACAGCCCGCGCGGCGTCGTCATGTATTTGTTCGTCGTGACCCGGCTGACCGTGCTTTCGTGCATGCCGATCGCCTCGGCGATGTCGCGCAGGATCAAGGGCCTCAGATGGGAAACGCCGTAGGCGAAGAAAGCCTCCTGCTGGCGGACGATTTCCGTCGCGACCTTGAGGATCGTCGTCGCGCGCTGGTGCAACGACTTGACCAGCCAATTGGCCGACTGCAGCTTTTCCGAGAGATAGTCGCGGTCGAGCTTGCCGGCGGGGCCGCGGGTGATCTTGGAATAATAGCGGGTATTGACCAGAACACGCGGCAAGGTGTCGTTGTTGAGTTCGATCACCCAGCCGCCGCCCTGCTGGACGCGCATCAGGATGTCGGGCACGACCGGTTGGGCCGGCACGCCGTCGAACGCCAAGCCCGGCTTCGGATTGAGCGCCTTGATCTCACCGACCATCTGCGCCAGGTCCTCGCCGTCGGCGCCGCAGATCCGCATCAGCGCGCCGATCTCCCGGTTCGCCAGCAGCGGCAGGTTGGCGATCAGCTTTTCCATGCAGGGATCGAAGCGTCCCTGTTCCTTGAGCTGGATCGCCAGGCATTCGGCGAGGTTGCGCGCGAAGATGCCGATCGGATCGAAGCGCTGCAGCCGGGCCAGGACCGCCTCGACCTCGGCCAGGTCGGCGCCCAGCGTCTCGGCGACCTCAGCCAGGTCCGCGGTCAGATAGCCGGCATCATCGACCAGATCGATCAGGAACAGCCCGATCATGCGTTCGGCCGGTTCCTCGAGGTCGCAATTGAGCTGGCCGACCAGGTGCTCGCGCAGGGTGATGTCCTGGCGCAGGGTCTCTTCCAGGCCCGGCATGTCGTCGTCGCCGGTGCGGGTGCTGGGCGTCTTCCAGGCGTCGGCATCGCCGGCATAATCGACGGCCCCCTCGCCCTCGGTCCCGGCCGAGGCCTGCCAGACGTCGGCATCGTCGCCGCCGAAGCTCTGCTCGCCGTCGAGCGCGGTGGTCGGCTTGTCCTCGATCACGCTCGACGCCTCGACACCATTCGGCGCGTCGGCCGCGATCATCGGCTCGGGATCGCTTTCGTCCCGTTCCAGCAGCGGATTCTGCTCGAGCTCCTGCTCGACGAAATCGGACAGTTCGAGGTTCGACAGCTGCAGCAGCTTGATTGCCTGCTGCAGCTGCGGCGTCATGACGAGGGACTGGGATTGTCGGAGATCGAGCCTCTGGCTGAGGGCCATTATGCTACACCGACGCTAAAGACTGAATCTCTCACCGAGATAGACCCGGCGCACGTTCACGTCGGCCACGATCTCACTCGGCGCGCCCTCCATCAACACCCGGCCGTCGTGGAGGATATAGGCGCGATCGACGATATCGAGCGTCTCGCGCACGTTATGGTCGGTGATCAGCACGCCGATACCCCGATTCTTCAGGTGGCGAACCAGCTCGCGAATGTCGTTGACGGCGATCGGATCGATGCCGGCAAGCGGTTCGTCGAGCAGGATGAAATGCGGCTGGGTCGCCAGTGCCCGCGCGATCTCGACGCGACGGCGCTCGCCGCCGGACAGCGCCAGCGCAGGGGTGCGGCGCAGGTGGCTGATCGAGAATTCGGCCAGCAGCTCATCCAGCATCGCCTCGCGCGCATCGACCACGGGCTCGACCACTTCGAGCACCGCACGGATGTTCTGCTCGACCGACAGGCCGCGGAAGATCGAGGCTTCCTGCGGCAGGTAGCCGATGCCGAGCCGGGCCCGGCGATACATCGGCAGGCCGGTGATGTCGTGCCCGTCGAGGGTGATCGAGCCGATATCGGCGCTGATCAGCCCGGTGATGATGTAGAAGCAGGTGGTCTTGCCGGCGCCGTTCGGACCCAGCAGGCCGACCGCCTCGCCCCGTTTCACCGAGATGGAGACGTCGCGCAACACCGGGCGACGCTGAAAGCGCTTGCCGAGGTTGGTCGCCACCAGGCCGGTCTTGGTCGACACCAGACGGGGCTTCGTATCGTTAGGGGAATGTTCCGAAGCCGGAATGTCCGCCGCGGGCTCTGGGCTCTTCGCTTCGGGCTCGCTGAACAACGTCGACAGGATCTTCATGGTCCTACTCTAGCGCGGTTTAGCCGGTCACGGCTGCGCTTTTTGGGCGGGCACGGTCGAATTGCCGCTGCCGGCGCCGGAAGCACCCTTCTGGCGCGGCATGATCAGGCCCTGAACCCGGCCGCGCGTCGCGTCCTCGGCATTCGGCGGACGCGGCAGGATCCGGCTGACGCCGGTCTGCAGGTCGACCACGCCATATTGGCCGACGACCGTATCGTCGCCGCGCGCGATCGTGACATGTCCCACCAGGGTCGCGATGCCGGTATCGGCGTTGTAGACGCCATTGTCGCCGGTGCCGACCTGGCCGTTCAGGCCGGACACGATGACATGGCCCTTGCCGTCGACCCGGCTGATGCGGGAATCCTCGCCGGGCGCCTGGGTAACCTGGGCGACCAGGGTGTCGCCGCGCACCCGCCGCTCGCCGCGGACCGCGACGGCGTTGCCGCGCGCGACCGCCAATTGCTTGCCGTCATACCATTCGAGCGAATCGCGCGCCGTCACCACATCCTGGGTCGTGGTCAGCTTGAGCGCCTGGCCGGTCATGACCACGACCGCCTGGTCGATGTCGTAGATGCCGTGGTCGCCGACCACCTGCTGGGTCGGTGTCGCGATCCGGACATGGCCGTCGGCGACCACGCGCCAGATCTCGGTCTGGTTGGAATTCGTGATCTCGCGGTAATAGGCCGTCAGCACGTCGGCATAGAGCGTCGTCTGGCCCCGCTTCGCGACCGCGTTGCCGCGCGCGATATAGGCCTTGACGCCCTGCTGCCATTCGATGCCGTTCTCGCTGGTCACTTCGAGCGGCCCCTGCCCGCGATTGCCGAGCAGGGTCGAGCCGCCAGCGCCCTTCGCGGTCGTCGCATCCGCGGCGGCCGGCGGGGCCGCCGCCGGCGGCGCCGAGGGCTTCGCAGGCTTGACCTGCTTCGACTTGGCTGCGGGGCTGGACGTGTCCTGCGCCCAGGCGGCGCACGATCCGCCCAGCAAGGCGGCTGCGATCAGCAGTCGAACGAAATTTCGGATCACTTGGCCTCGCCGGTTGCCGCGTTCATCACGAGCTTGGATTTGCCCGTGAATAGCATGGTCTCGCCCTTCTTGAGTACCCTGAAGCCTTCGCCGGCGATGGTGCCGGCCGGACCGGCGCCGGTCACCGCCTGGTCGCCTTCGGCCGAGCCGGCATTGAGATCGACCCGAGCCTGTTCGGTATGGAACTGGTAGCCTTTGTCGTGGAACAGCGTCACGTCGCCGAACAGGTCGAGGAAATGGCTGTCCGGCTGATAGATGCCGGTCTTGCCGGTGACCACGACCCAGGCGCCTTCCTTGGTCAGGATGTCGGCCTTGGGGACCTCGAGACCGACCAGGTCGTTGTTTTCAGGATTCTGCCGCGCCGTGTCGGCGGTCAGGGTGAACGGCCGCTTCTCCTTGTCGACGCCGCTGAAGCGCGGATTGACCATGCGGAGGTCCCGCACCTGGGCGCTGTCGAGCTTTGGGAACACCAGCCGCAGCCGGTCCAGGCCGTGCGACAGGTAGGGCCAGCCGGCGAGCGCCAGCAGCAGGCCGCCGGCGCCGAGCGGCAGCACCAGCTTGGCCCAGCCGACGAAGCGGCTGTAGCGGATCGCATGGCGCTGGATCTGGCCGCTGCTGCGGCGCGCGCCGAGGCCGATCGTCGGCGTTTCGCCGGCGGTCGGACGAGGAAGATCGGTCATGCAGCACTCCTGCTCCGGGCCCGGTCGGTCGTCATATTGGGGCCGCTTACAACGCCTGTCGCCGGGATATTCGGGCGCACCCGAACCCCGATGCCAAATCGGACAGCGCGTTCGTGCGTGTCATATGAGCACAATTTCGTGTGGGATCAACGCATGACCGCCCGGCGCGGGGCGGTCATGCTAGATTGCGGCACGATGAACCGCCCGATCCTCTCGCTGCCGCCGCTCGCCCGGAGCCTGTCGGCCCGCCTCCTCGTTCTGACCGTCGCGTTCGTCATGATCAGCGAGGTGCTGATCTTCGTGCCGTCGGTTTCGCATTTCCGCGAGAGCTATCTCGAGGACAAGCTCGCCGCCGGGACGCTGGCGCTGCTGGCGCTCGAAGCGACGCCCGACAACATGGTCAGCCAGGAACTGGCCGATCAGCTGTTGCACAATGTCGGCGCCTTTTCGGCCATGCCCGAGGACATGGGCCGCCTCAGCTCGTCGAAGCTGAAGGGCGTGCTGGCGCTCGAAATGCCGCCCGAGGTGCAACGGGTCGTCGACCTGCGCGACGAAACCATGTTCGCCGCCATGCGCGGTGCGATGATGACGCTGTTCCGGCGTGGCGACCGGGTCATGATGGTGATCGGCAAATCGCCGCGCGAACCGCAGATCGAGCTGGACGTCACCCTGCCGGAACGGCCGCTGCGCGAAGCGATGATCGCATTCGCCCGCAACCTGTTCGAGATCTCGCTGGTGATCTCGGCTATCACCGCCGCCCTGGTCTACGTGACCCTGCAATGGCTGTTGGTGCGCCCGATGCGGCAGCTGAGCGAAAACATGATCGCGTTCCGCGAAGACCCGGAGGACGCATCCCGCGTCATCAGGCCCGGTGGCCGGCGCGACGAGATCGGCGTGGCCCAGCGCGAACTCGCCCACATGCAGGAAGCGGTGCGCCAGGCGATCAGCCAGCACGCCCGCCTGGCCGCATTGGGCACCGCGGTCACCAAGGTCAATCACGACCTGCGCAACATGCTGTCGACCGCCCTCGTCGTCTCGGACCGCATCGCCGAGACCGGCTCGCCGGAGATCCGCCGGATGGCGCCGGCCCTGGTGAACGCGATCGAGCGGGCGACCAAGCTGTGTACCGGAACGCTCGCCTACACGCGCGAGGGCGCGCCGCCACTGACCCTGGTGCGCTTCCCGCTGTCGCCGCTGATCGACGAAATCGAGGCAGCGCTGCCGTCGCGCGAGGATCACCGCATCGCCGTCGATGATGACACGCAGGGCGCCGTCATCGGGGCGGATCGCGACCAGCTGTATCGGTTGCTGCTGAACCTCGCCCGCAATGCCGCCGAATCCGGGGCCGACCGGATCCGCTTCCGCGTGCAGCCCGGTGCGGTGCGCGGCGTCGCGATCGAGATCGCGGACGATGGTCCGGGTCTGCCGCCCAAGGCCCGCGACAACCTGTTCAAGCCGTTCGCCGGGTCCGCCCGCCCCGGCGGCACGGGGCTGGGCCTGGCGATCGGACGCGAGATCGCGCGCGCCCATGGCGGCGACCTGGTCCTGGTCGACAGCGCCGGCAGTGGCACGATCTTTCGCCTGACCCTGCCCCAGGGCTGGGTCGAGGGTGCCACCAACCAGCAACTCGCCGGCTGACGCCTCAGGGTGTGACGACGAACACCGTGCCGCAGCCCGTCACCGTGACGTTCGCCGACGTCGTGCAGGTCTCCCCGCCGGCACTGCTCGTGCCCCACAGGTTGCCCGCCGGATCCAGGGTGACGCCGCCCAGCGGCCCCTGGTTCATGTAGCCGAGCGTCGCCAGCTGGGTCACGACGCCGTGGGGCGTCATCTGGTAGACCCCGCCGCCGCTTCGGCGATCCTCGCCGCTGGTCGTCAGGTAGAAGTTGCCGGCATTGTCGCGCATCACGCCGCCGTAGCCGACGTCGCCGGGCAATTCCCCGATGACGACCTGCTTGTGGGTGATCGCCGTCACCTCGAAGACGCGCGGTCCGGCCTCGGCCGAGGTCAATGCGCCGAACACGTTGCCGGACAGGTCGCGCACGATGGCGCCGGCCGGACCGCCCGACGGGATCTCGGTGAATTGCGTCACGACCACGAAGTTGCCGTTCGGCAGGATCGCATAGAGCGTGCCCTTCTGATTGACCGCGACCGGCACCGATGTCGTGCCGATCACCGTGCCCTGCGGATCGAGCACGATGTTGCTTGCCGGGCCGCTGCCGTCGCCCGTCTCGAACACGCCGGTGAAGGAATGGAGCACCCGGTAGCTGCCGTCGGGCGCGATCTTGAATACGGTTCCCGCCTGCAGCGGGGCCGTGCCGCCTTGCAGGGTGGTGCCGTAGATCGAGCCGTCGGGTCCCAGCGTGACGCCCGCGACCGGGGCCGACCCATCCGGCCCGGCGAACGCATGCAGCGTCGTCAAAGGCCACAGGCCGCTGCCGCGGCGGGGATTGGTCAGTTTGAACACGGTGCCGAGCCCGGCGCTGCCGCCGGCCCGGGTCGTGCCGTAGAGATTGCCCTGGGCGTCGGCCACGAGACTGCCGTTCGGATGCGCTCCATCCGGCCCGCTGAAGGCATAGACGACCGACGGCGGCGTATCCGGCACTTCGAGGATGGTGTCCGCCTGCTGGAAGATGACGCCCAGGTCCGCCGGCCCGGCGACCAGGTTCGGCGGCGCCGAGCCGGCATAGGTGGCGCCGTAGAAGAAATGATCGGAGTAGAGCAGGCCGCCGTTGTTGGGCACCGCGCCGTCCGTCCCGTCGAAATAGGCCTGGGTCGAGAGCGTTCCCGCGGACGCAGGGCTCGCGAGGACAGCGAGGGACAGGAGCATCGAGCCGAAGCGGAATTTCGAGCGTGTCATGAATTCCCCCCACTTGCATCGCGGGTGCGGGGGGCGGGCGATTCCACGCCCCGCGATCCGCGGGAATGAAACGGCGTTTGCCCGTCCCGGCATGGGGTCGGACACGGCAAAATTCTTAAGGTCGGTGCGTGACCTGCGAACGACGCATCGGCCGCGAGGTTCAGGGCATTCTGCCCAACCGCACGTTTTATTTTGAGGGAGATTCGAGCGGGGCGGGGCGGGGCGCGGTCGGACCGCGCCCCGGGAAGCTCAGTCGAACGCCAGGACCTGGGCCTTGAGATAGGCCGATTCCGGCAGCGCCGGATGCACTGGATGGTCCGGACCGGCATAACCGGTATAGAGGATGCGGCCGACCCGGCCGGCGTCGTCGATGCCGTGGCGGACCGCTTCGGCGAACAGGTCGAGCGGCATGTTGTGCGAGCAGGAGGCGGCGAGCATCACCCCCTGCTTGGCGACCAAGGCCGCGCCCAGCCGCGCCATCTTGCGATAGCCCCGGCTGCCCGGCCCGAGGTCCTTCTTGGACTTCACGAAGGCCGGCGGGTCGAGGATGACCACGTCGAACCGCTCCTTGCCCTCGGCCAGCTTCTCCAAGGTCTCGAACACCTCGCCGCGCAGGATCTTGCAGCGGTCGGCGACGCCGTTCAGCTCGGCCGCGCGCTTGGCCAGCGCCAGCGCCGGCTCGGACCGGTCGAGCAACGTCACCTCGGCCGCACCCGCGACCGCGGCCTGGATGCCGAAGCCGCCGGTGAAGCTGTAGCAATCGAGCACGCGCTGGCCCTTCGACAGGCCGGCGATGAAAGCGCGGTTCGGCCGCTGGTCGAAGAACCAGCCGGTCTTCTGGCCATCCGACAGGTCGGCGAGGAAGGTCGAGCCGTTCTCGCGCACTTCCAGCGGGCCCGAGAGGCTGCCCTTGGCGAAGCGCGTCTCGGTCGGCAGGCCTTCGAGTGTACGGGCATGGCTGTCGTTTCGGAACACGACGACTTCCGGCGACAGCACCTCGTCGAGCGCCTTCAGGATGTCCTCTTCCATCGCCGACGCCCAGGCGGTGTTGAGCTGGCAGACCACGGCCGTGCCGTAGCGGTCGATGATCAGGCCGGGCAGGCCGTCGGCCTCGGCATGGACCAGGCGATAATAGGGTTCGGGGAACAGCCGGTCGCGCAGCGCCAGCGCGCGCTCCAGCCGCTTGACCAGGAAGCCGTGGTCGATTTTCACGCTCCAGTCGCGCGTGATGATACGGCAGGTGATGAGCGGCTGCGGGTTGAAGGTCGCGACGCCGAGCGACTTGCCCTCGGCATTGCGCACGGTCACCAGGCTGCCGGCCGGCAGCGCCTTGGCGGCCGCGTTCAGCACGACCTCGTTCGAATAGATCCAGGGATGGCCGCGTTCGGCGCGCTTGTGCTTGCCGGTAACGAGCGTCACTTGGGGCCGGGTTGACGGATCGTCACGCACGGGCGGAAGGCTCCTAGGGCCGTTCTATTGATGTAATCGCCGGTGATGACACGGGGAGGGCGCCAAGGGAAGCCCGACCGGCGCAGGTCAGCCAGCCCCATGCCCGACTAGCGCTGGACCTGCTTGGCCACCGGCACGGCCGATTGGGGCTCGGTGTCCCAGGGGAACAGGATCCAGGTATCCTGGCTGACCTCGGTGATGAAAGTGTCGACCAGCGGCCGGCCCGCCGGCTTTGCGTAGATCGTCGCGAAATGCGCCTTCGGCAGCTGGCCGCGCACCAGGCGGGCGGTGACGCCGGTGTCGACCAGGTCGTCGATGATCAAGAGGCCCGTGCCGTCGCCCTCGATGCCCTTGAGGATGGTCGGCGCGCCCATCGACCGGTCGTCGTAGGTCGCGACGCAGAAGGTGTCGACCAGGCGGATCTCGAGCTCGCGCGCGACGATCGCGGCCGGAACCAGGCCGCCGCGCGTGATCGCGACGATGCCGTCGAAAGGGCCGCTGTCCAGCAGGCGCCAGGCCAGCGCCTTGGCATTGCGATGCAGTTCCTCCCAGGAAACCGGGAAAGTCCGTTGCGCGCTCTTGGTGGTCATCGATCGGCCCGTCTGGAAAAGGAGATGCCCGGCATTATCGCGCGCACGGCGCCGGGGTCAAATCATCCGCGTGCAGCGGTGCTCCGCCCGGGGCTCGCGGCTCAAGCGCTTTCGGACGGCGCGCGGGCGATGACGCAGCCGGCGATGCGCCAGGATCCGTCGGGCTCGCGCTCCATCATATAGAGTGCGGTCACCAGCACGCCGTCCGGCCCGACGAACGCGACCTTCTGGACGATCCGGCCGTCCTCTTCGTCGAGCGCGCCGAAATGGGTCTCACGCGGCCGATAGACCATCGGGTAGCCCTGCCGGACCAGGGCCAGGAACGTCTCGGGATCGCCGAACTGCCGGCGGATGCCGGGCGAGGCGAGCGCGAACGCTCTCGTGGCGTCATCGGCCTGGAACGCATCGAGCTGCTGCCGGATCACGGCCTGGATGGCCGTGCGATCCGCCTCGCTGGGCGCAGCCCGGGACGGGCCGGCGCACAGGCCGGCGAGAACGGCGAGCATGAAGATCGAACGGCGCATGGCACTGCTCCCTCGGCTAGAGAGATGGAGCGGATGCGGCGCGGGGCTACTCGGCGGGCCTTGGATTTTTCGAAATCGCAGCCGCCGTTCGCTCTGCGCCGCACGCATGGCCCGCCTTCGCCCGGCCCCGGGTTCGCCCCGTTTTCGAGCCTTGCGGCATCAAACGACTTCGACTAGTGTCCGCCACCTCGAACGGCGGTTTCGCCCTCGATTGCGCGCCCGTAGCTCAACTGGATAGAGCACCAGACTACGAATCTGGGGGTTAGGAGTTCGAATCTCTTCGGGCGCGCCATTTTCTCCCGCGATATTCCGAAGCTATTGCGACCCGCGGCAGCCGTTGTCCTTTAGGACGCGGGGCCTTTCGCCTTGCAGCACGGGGCCCCAGCGGGAATTGCAGGGCAGGGCCGCATCGACAAACGCCTTGCTTTCCGCTACAAGAACGTGGCTGCAGCTGATTCGACCGCAGCATTCTTCGGGCTGCACGCCTGGAGATAGAGTTCGAATCGCTTTGGGCGCGCCGTCCTCCATCGAGTTTCAGCGCCCCGAAGGCCGCTCCAAGTCCCGGTCCAACGGGACGAATTTTTCCCGTTTCGCGATCGCGCCAGACGGCAGCAGTGTTCCAGATCTGCGCCGATGCATTTCGAAACGTCCCCCCTTGATCCCGTCCCACCGGCTTGCGCGCGGCAGGGGACGACAAACGCGACACGCGTCCGCCCAGGAAAAGGTGCGGCCCGGTCGCGCAGAAGAAACACATGACTGAAATTACCAAATTCTCCGAGCTCGCCCTTCGCCCGGAGATTCAGGCCGCCCTCGCGGCCGAAGGCTACGTGACGCCGACACCGATCCAGCAGCAGGCCATTCCCTTTGCACTGGAAGGCCGCGACCTACTGGGCATCGCCCAGACCGGCACCGGCAAGACCGCTGCCTTCACCCTGCCGATCCTGCAGCATCTGAGCACGTCCGGCGGCGGACGCAAGCCAGGCACCGCCCGCACCCTGGTGCTGACGCCGACCCGCGAGCTGGCCATCCAGATCGGCGAGAGCGTCAAGAACTACGGTGCCAACCTGGGCCTGAAGCACACCGTCGTGTTCGGTGGCGTCGGCCAGAAGCCGCAGACCGACGCGATGAAGCACGGCGTCGACATCCTGATCGCGACCCCCGGCCGCCTGCTCGACCTGATGAACCAAGGCTTCATCAAATTCGACAATCTGGAAGCCTTCGTGCTCGACGAGGCCGACCGCATGCTCGACATGGGCTTCATCCATGACGTGAAGCGGGTCATCGCCAAGCTGCCGGCCAAGCGCCAGACCTTCTTCTTCTCGGCCACCATGCCGGACGAAGTCGCCAAGCTGGCCGGGCGCCTGCTGAAGGAGCCGGTCCGCGTCGAGGTGACGCCCGTCGCGACCACGGTCGAAAAGATCGTCCAGGGCGTGATCTTCTGCGAGTCCAAGGAAAAGCGCCAGCTGCTGGCCGATCTGCTGGCCGACCCGGCGTTCAGCCGCGTCATCATCTTCACCCGCACCAAGCATGGTGCCAACAAGGTGACCGAGTTCCTGGCCAAGGCCGGCGTCGGCGCCGCCGCGATCCATGGCAACAAGTCGCAGTCGGCCCGCCAGGCGGCGCTCGAAGGCTTCCGGGCCGGCGATCTCCGCGCGCTCGTCGCGACCGACATCGCGGCCCGCGGCATCGATATCGACGGCATCTCGCATGTCATCAATTTCGAGCTGCCGAACATTCCCGAGAGCTATGTCCATCGCATCGGCCGCACCGCGCGCGCCGGCGCCGAGGGCAGCGCCATCTCGTTCTGCGACGGCGAGGAGCGCGCCTACCTGCGCGACATCGAGCGGCTGACCAAGCAGGCGGTGCCGGTGCTGGCCCGTCCGCCGGCGACGGAGCCCGTCGTGACCCATCCGTCCGACGACCAGCGCCCGCCCCGCCCGCAGAACGGCCGGGGTCAGCGCCCGCAGCGCAATGGTCGTTCCGGCCAGAGCCAGGGCCAGGCGCCGCAGCGGACGCAGGGACAGGCCCCGCGCCCGCCCCGTCCGGTCGCCGCGGGGCCGGTGCAGGCCGGTGCCGCCGTTCATCCCCATGGTCGTCCGGCCCCGGGCAAGCCCGATGCCCATACCGCCAATCCGCATCGTCAGCAGCAGGGCAAGCCGATCCATCAGGGTCCGCGCCCCGGCCAGGGCCGGCCGGAGCAGCGCCCGCAGGCGACCGCGCCCCGGGCGCTCGGCACGTTCGGCGATCTGGTCGCCGGCCTCAGCACCCGGTCGGTACCCGACGAGCAGGACGCGACGAACGAAGCGCCCCGTCGCGAGCGCGCCAATCGCCGCTGAGCCCGCGGCGGCTTGAATGACGAAACGGCCGGCAGGGGTGACCCTGCCGGCCGTTTCGTTTCGGGTTGGCAGCGCCGTCAGAGCAGACGCATCTGGCGCGGATCCGAATCCGCTGCGGCGCCCTCGAGGTCGAGCAGGAACAGCTTGGTCTTGCCGCCGCCGGTGCCGCTGTAGCCGCCGAGCGATCCGCCTGCCGCCAGGATGCGATGGCAGGGGATGATGATCGGGATCGGGTTGGTGCCGCAAGCGCCACCGACCGCCCGGGCCGGGGCACCGACCTCGTCGGCGACCGAGCCGTAGGTCCGGGTCGACCCGGCCGGGATCCGACACATCGCCTGCCAGACCGCCTGCTGGAACGGCGAGCCGACCGGCCGCACCGGCAGATCGAAATCCTTGAGCCGCCTGTCGAAATAGGCGGCGACCTGCAGCGCCGCTTCCGCCAGCAGCGGCGTCGGCGCCGGGGTCGCGCGCTTGCCGCGCCACCACAGCTCTACGATGGCGCCGTCCTCTTCGGTGATCGTCAACAGGCCCAGCGGGCTCGGAACGATGATGGTCAGCGACTCCGGCGAGGAGGCTGACGGTGAAATCCAATGGGTCATCGTGGAATCCATTTGCGCCCTGGTGCGACGTCCAGCGCCGAGTTTATCGCAACCGCCCGCCGCTTCCTTTCGAAAAGGAGGCGGCCAGTTGCCCAACGGGATGACCCGGTGATGCACATGTGCAACATGCATATGGGATGCTCTTAGACATTTCAAATATGTGCATCCGACTTATTGACACGAAACTTATGTGAAATTATATCAGACCCACAGCGCCGATTTGAGCATCAGCTTGCGGGCGCTTAACAAATGCAGCTAAAGCGGGACGCCCAGGTGACGCCCCGATTCGATGCTGTAGTGGAACTGACGTCGGGCGGGCACGATGGATTTGGACCTCAAGGCACGGCAGCGGGCGGCTTCGCTCAATCGGCAATACCAGGGCGTCGACAGCGAGGAATTCCTGCGCGCCCTGATCGAAGACGAGTTTCCGGGGAAAGTGGCGATCGTCTCGTCCTTCGGTACGGAATCGGCGCTGTTACTGGCGCTCGCCGCGCGGGTAAACCGCGACGTTCCGATCATCTTTCTCGATACCGGCCATCATTTTCCCGAAACGCTCGCCTATCGCGACGTGGTGCAGCGCCGGCTGGGCCTGACCAACCTGCGCACGATCAAGGCGGCCGCATCGGCGCTCGCCGATCGGGACCCTGATGCCGCCCTTTGGCAGTTCGACACCGACGCCTGCTGCAGCCTGCGCAAGGTCGAGCCCCTGCAGGACGCGATCCACGAGTTCGATGCGTTAATTTCCGGCCGGAAGCATTCCCACGGCGCCTTGCGCAGCTTCATGCCGCGCATCGAGGCGGTCGACGGCCTGATCAAGCTGGACCCGATCGCCGACTGGTCACCCGAGCGGGTCGAGGAGGCGTATGAAGCACTCGACCTGCCGCGTCATCCATTGATCTCGCGCGGCTACCGCTCGGTCGGCTGCCGTCCCTGCACCGCGCCGGCGAGCGATGCGCTCGATCCGCGCGCCGGGCGCTGGGTCGGCCAGAACAAGACCGAATGCGGCATCCATCGTGCCGGCCGCGTCGAGCAGGGTCGGTCCGACCCGATTGAGCGCCCTGCGCTGCACGCCGCGTCCTAGCGGTTCAGTGGGTGGCGCCGTCGGCGACGGCGATATCGTCGGTCCGTCCCGTGGCGATCTCGATGGCCAAGACCAGGCCCGCGACCACGGTCTCGACCGCCATCGACGGCTGGCCCGGGTGGCGGGTCACCTGTTCCGGCAGGAACGGGATATGGATGAAGCCCGCGCGCATCGCCGGAAACTCGGTCGCTACCAGGTGCATCGACCCGTAGAACACGTGGTTGCACACGAAGGTGCCGGCCGTGTTCGACACTTTGGCCGGAATACCCGCGGCACTCAGCGCGCGCACCATCGCTTTCAGCGGCAGGTTGGTGAAATAGGCGGCGGGACCGCCCGGCACGATCGGCCGATCGATCGGCGACCCGCCGTCGTTGTCGGGGATGCGCGCGTCGTCGACATTGATCGCGACCCGTTCGATCGACAGCTCGGTACGGCCGCCGGCCTGGCCGACGCACAGCAGAATGTCCGGTCGGGTCGTCCGCACCGCGTCGCCCAGCACATCGAGCGCGCGATGAAACACAGCCGGTAGCAGCCGGCGCTCGATGGTGTGGGCACCGAGCATGCTCGGCAGCCGCAACACCGCCTCGAGCGCTGGATTGACCGGCTCGCCGCCGAATGGTTCGAACCCGGTGACCAGAATGCGCATCGCTCCCTCTCCCTTTGCCGCAGGATCATACGGAGCTCAGGGAACGGCCGACAGCGGTTTCAGGAAGCTGAGCCGCAGCGCGACCAACAGAGCCGCGACCTGCAGCGCGGTGGTCAGGTTGGCGACACCGGCCCAGCCCGCGGCGCTCCAGACCACACCGCCGTAGGAACCGACCAGCGCCGAACCGGTGTAGTAGAAGAACAGATAGAGCGACGAGGCCTGGGCCTTCGACGGGCCGGCGCGCCGGCTGATCCAGCTCGACGCGATCGAATGGCCGCCGAAGAAGCCGAAGGTGACGGTCGCGATACCCAGCACGATCACGGCCACGGAATCGGACCGGGTGAACTCGATCCCGGCCAATAGGATCAGCACAGTGATCCACAGCATGCGCCGGCGCCCGAAACGGTCCGCCAGCCC
Source organism: Aliidongia sp. (assembly GCF_035943795.1). Lineage (NCBI taxonomy): Bacteria > Pseudomonadati > Pseudomonadota > Alphaproteobacteria > Rhodospirillales > Dongiaceae > Aliidongia > Aliidongia sp. The sequence goes on from NZ_DASZBY010000131.1 coordinate 19,372, forward strand.
CCCGATCCAGGCCGAGGCCCAGATGCCGATCAGGTAGACCGTGAACAGGCTGCCGGTCACGGTCTGGCTGAGACTGAAGGGCGGCGCCATCAGGCGGAAGCCCACGTAATTGTACAGCGTGACGAAGCTGCCCATCAGCAGGAACGCCATCGCGAACAGCCAGGGCAGACCGGTGACGGCGAATTGCTCGCCGAGGCCGGTGACGAGCCGCCAGGGATGGAACTTGCGCGGCGTGAAATGACGCGATTCCGGCAGGGCACGCCAGAAGGCGGCGGTGGCGAGCAGGCTGGAGGCACCGATCGCGACGAGCGCCACGCGCCAGGAGGCATAGTCGGTCAAGGCGCCGGTCACGACCCGGCCGACCATGCCGCCGAAGCCGCTGCCGCCGATGAACAGCCCCATGGCCAACCCGACCGAGCGCGGATCGATCTCCTCGCCCAGATAGGCCATGGCGATCGACGGCACGCCGCTCAGGGCGATGCCCATCAGCAGCCGCAGGCCCAGCAGCTGGGCGAAATCCCCGACGAAGGCCGCCGCGATGGTCAGCAGCGACGACACCAGCATCGACAGGCACATCAGGCGCTTGCGCCCGATCGCGTCCGCCACGGCGCCGGCGAACAGCATCATCACGGCGACCGCGCCCGTGGTCAGCGACAGGGTTAGGCTGCTGGTCGCCGGGCTGACCTGGAATTCGCTCGCGAACACCGGCATCAACGGCTGCACGCCATAGAGCAGCGCGAAGGTGGCGAAGCCCGACAGGAACAGCGCGAGGTTCGTCCGGCGGAATTGCCCGGTTCCGCGGAGAATGCGCGTGGTTTCCGCGACGAGCGGCAGGGTCGACATGGTACAGGCCTTCAACGGCGCCGGGAAATCCGGGCACCTTGAAAAGGTAGGCACGACCTCTCCCGTTGTCTAATATATCGATATCGGTTTTTCGATATGATTTGGATATCGCTCGATGGAATTGCGCCACCTCCGCGCCTTCGTGGCCGTCGCCGAGGAGCTGCATTTCGGCCGGGCGGCCGAGCGGCTCGGCATTCAGCAGCCGCCCTTGAGCCTGCAGATCCAGGCGCTGGAGCGGGAACTGAAGGCCCGGCTGCTCGATCGCGGCTCGCGCAAGGTGGCGCTCACGGCGGTCGGCGCCCTGTTCCTGGTCGAAGCGCGCGCGACCCTGGCCCAGGCCGAGCGCGCCATCGCGGTGGTGCGCCGGGCCGGCGAGGGCGAGATCGGCGAGATCCGCCTGGGTTTCACCGCCTCCTCCCCCTTCACCCAGGTCATGCCGCAGGTGATCTATACCTTCCGCCAGCGCTTTCCCGAGGTCCACCTGAAGCTGGTCGGCATGACGACGCGCGACCAGCTGGCGGCCCTGGTCGCCCGCAAGCTGGACCTCGCCTTCATCCGCTCGCCCTTCGCCCCGATCCCGCCGGAGGTCGAGGCGCTGAACGTCATGACCGACCGCCTGATGCTGGTGCTGCGCGCCGATCATCCGCTGGCGGCCCTGCCCACGGTGCCGATCGCGGCGCTGATCCATGAACCGTTCGTGATGTTCGAGCGCGACGCCGGCACCGGCATCTGGGACCAGATCGTGGCGATCTGCGCCGACCAGGGCTTCAGTCCGACGGTCACCCAGGAAGCGCGCGAGGCGCCAACCCTGATCGGCCTGGTCGCCGCCGGCCTGGGCGTCACCATCCTGCCGGACTCGCTCCGCCGCATTCAGGTCGAGGGCGTAGTCTACCGCCCGCTCGACACGCCCCAGGCCGCGAGCACCGTGCTGCTGGCCCATCGCCACGACGAACGCGGCGGTGCGGTCATGGCGTTCGTGCGGCTGGTCAGGGAGACGGTGATCGACGGCAGCCAACAGGCTCGCGCGGAGGTCACCGCGTCCTGACCGCCCTCGCGCCGAAGCGCGCATCGATCGCCGCGATGAAGCGATCCGGCCATCCCATGTCTTCGTGTTCCTTCGACTTGGCGAAAAAGCTCGTTTCGAACACATCCGGCGATGCGTGGTCGGCGGTGCGGATGGTCTGATCGGTTCTATCGATCATGACGACGGTCTCCTTCCGTCGCCCCAGATCATACGTCTTGATCTCGACCGAAAAGCCATTGGCTTTCGCAAAATCGGCCAGTACTTGGAAAAACGCGGGCTGCTCGTCCGCTCGAACAGGTGTGGCGACTTCCGCGTACGAGGCCACGGTATGGCTCGCCTGCCATCCGCCGTAAACCCGCAGCAGCATCAGCAAGAATAGCCCGACAATCGTTAGCAGACCGATCGATGCGAGCGACAGCAAAACGAAATTCCTCGACCGGACCATCATCGCTTCGTCCGATCGTAGAAGCCCGGATTCGTTATGTAAGCTCGCACATTGCTGTCGGGCCCCCGGAAACCCAACGCACCCGCCGCATGATTTTCGACCCAGTTGTGGATATTCGGATTTGTACCGAAGCCCTCGGTTCGAACGAAGATCCCGGCCGGTGTTTCGACAACCGACCGATTGACGATCCCCTTGTAAAATACATGTCCCGGAAGGGTCTCATTGGTAACGTTCAAGTTGTCCGCGTCCACGGTTGAACGGATGGCACCGCTCGGCTCGCCGAAGACGTTGAAATTTCCGCCGTCCAAGGGAATGGGACCAGCCATCGGATCCTGGCCGGGATAAGCATTCCGTAAAAGACCATTCCAGGCGTTCTCGGTCGTGCAACGCACATCTCCACGTATGCAAACGAGCGTCTGATAGAGATAATGGTGTTGGAGCCCGTCACTCCTGCGTGCTCCCCAGCCCGGCCCTGCCGAGGTCCATCGGCCCCGATCATCGCGTGGTTGGTCGCGATGGTAGAATTTGGCGATCATCTCATCAGCCTGAGCTATTCGGGCAGCCCGTCCCAATCCAGCCTTGGCAGCTTTAGCAAGACGGCAGCGATCATGCCACGAGCCGCCATCCCTTCGTTCAGGGCGCGTGCGACACTGTCCAGTCCTTTGAAAAGGGCGGCCGCATCGAATGCCGCTTCGTAGGCGCGACTGATGAGCCAATCGATCTCCCGGCCGGGCCTCGGCCGGAAAACGCCGCCACCGCGACACAGCAACGGCACACCGCCTAGGGACAACCCCTGTTCGCTGCAGTCCAATCCAGAGTCGCTTGTCCGATCAGCCAGCCGGAATTTTACAAAAGACGAGCGCATGACAAATCCTGCAACTACGCATCAAAATGTTGCCGTTTTGTTCCAGAAACGTCGTCACTTGTCAAATGACAGCCCAATCTTTCTCTCGGCCGCCCTGGTCGGTGAACACGAGAAGCGGCCGGCCATCAGGGCGTCATCATGACCGAACTTGGCATGCCATCTCGGTCTAGAGTCCGGCTCCGCTTGCTCAACGCGTCTCGGACCGAGATCAAGACGATGGCCCGTAGGTAGCCGAGCGCGGCCTCAGCCGAGATTTTCACATCCCTGCCGGCCGCTCCATACCCCGGTCGCGCAGGATCGGCGCCGCGTCCGGGCCGGACAGGACGGCCAGCAGGGCGTGGGCCGCTTCGGGCTCGGCGGCCTTCACACCGATGCCGGCGCCGTAGACCGTATAATTCTGGATCTCCTTCGGCAGCGGGCCGACCATGTCGACGCCCTTGAATGCCGCCAATTCGCTGATCTGCTGCAGTCCGATCTCGGCCTCGCCGCTCGCCACCTTGTCGGCGACCAGCCCGCCGTTGACCAGCAGGGTCCGACGCCGCAGCTTCTTGGTCAGGCCCATCCGTTCGATCAGGCTCGCCATGTAGATGCCGCTGGACCCGCCGGCCTTGGGATCGATGTAGGCGATCGACTTGGCCTTCAGCAGCATGCGCTTGAACGCGTCCGCGGATCCCACATCGGGATGCGGCGCACCGGATTTCACCGCCACGCCGACGCCGACCTTGGCGAGGTCGGTCGCGCTCTCGGACACCAGCTTGCCCTCGGTCACCAGGTCGCCGATCGCCTGGGTGGTCAGCACCACCAGATCGAACGGGGCGCCCGCCTCGATCTTGTTGATGATGCCGCCGGCCGTGTCGCTGACCACCAGCACCTTGTTGCCGCTGGCTGCCTCGTATTGCGGAATCAGTGCCACTGCAACCTGCTTGAAGGCGCCCGTCGTCAACAGGCGGACCTCGCTGCCGCGCGCCGGCGGCGCGACCGTCGCGGCGGCAACGACCAGCGCGGCGACCAGGAAACTGCGCATGGAGATCCTCTCAATGATAGCCGGCATCCGCCTTGACCTTGCCGCGGAACACCCAATAGGACCAGCCGGTGTAGAGCAGGATGACCGGCAGCAGGAACAAGGTGCCGACCAGCAGGAAGGCCTGGGTGCTTTCGGAGGATGCCGCCTCCCACAGTGAATAGCGATGCGGCACGATGTTCGGCCACAGGCTGATCGCGATGCCCAGATAGGCCATCAGGAACAGGCCGATCGAATAGACGAACGGCATCGCCTCCTGTCGCGAATCGAAGCTGCGCCACGCGGCGAACGCCAGGGCCAGCGCCACGATCGGCACGGGCGCCAGCAGCGCCACGTTCGGCCAGGAAAACCAGCGTTCGGCGATGTCGGCCTCGGCATAGGGCGTCCACAGGCTGACCGCCGCGATCGCGACCAGCACCAGCAGCAGCGCGCGGCGCCCCTGGCGGCGCGACCAGGCCTGCAATTCGCCCTGGGTCTTGAGCACGAGCCAGCCGGCGCCGAGCAGGCAATAACCGGCCATCAGCGCAAAGCCGGTCATGACCGAGAAGGGTGTGAACCAGTCGAACGAGGTGCCGGTGAAATGCCGGCCCTCGACCTGGAACCCCTGGATGAAGGAGCCCAGCACCGTGCCCTGGGCAAAGGTGGCGACGGCCGAGCCGTAGCAGAAGGAATGGTCCCAGAAACCGCGGTGCGCCTTGTCCTTGAAGCGGAATTCGAACGCGACGCCGCGGAAGATCAGCGCCAGCAGCATCAACAGCACCGGGAAATACAGCGCGGGAATGATGATCGCGAAGGCGAGCGGGAAGGCCGCCAGCAGGGCGAGCCCGCCCAGGATCAGCCAGGTTTCGTTGCCGTCCCAGATCGGTGCGATCGAGTTCATGATGATGCCGCGCGAGTCCGACTCGCGATGCAGGCCGTAGAGCATGCCGACGCCCAGGTCGAAGCCGTCGAGCAGCACGTAGAAGAATACGCCCAGGCCCAGGATTACGGTCCAGATGCCGACGAGGTCGAGGATCGGCCCGTTCATGGCGTGTCTCCGTGCGGCAGGGCCTGGACCGGCAGCGCCGGACGGCCGCTTTCGACCGCTGTGTCGTTCTCCGGATCCTCATCGAGCGGCCCGTTCCACACGATGCGCAGCATGAAGCGCAAGCCGGTCGGATAGACCAGCAGGTAGATCGCCATATAGAGCGCCAGCGACAGGATCACGTCGAAGCCGGTCAGCGACGGCGACACCGAATCGCTGGTCCGCAGCAGCCCGTAGACCGTCCAGGGCTGCCGGCCGACCTCGGTCGTGGTCCAGCCGGCCAGCACGGCGATGAAACCCAGCGGCATGGTCCATTGCAGGGCCTTCAGGAACCAGGGCGTGTCGTAGAGCCGGCCGCGCCAGCGCATCAGCCAGCCGACGGCGACGATCGCCAGCATCAGCAGCCCGACGCCGACCATGATGCGGAAGGCGAAATAGACCACGACGACCGGCGGGCGCTGGTCGGCCGGGAAATCCTTCAGCCCTTTGACCGCACCGTTCCAGCTGTGGGTCAGGTACAGGCTGCCGAGCTTGGGCAGCGCGATCTCCAGGTCGTTCTTCTCTGCCTTCTGGTTCGGGATGCCGATCAGCGAGGCCGGTACGCCGTTGCCGCCGTCCCACAGGCCCTCCATCGCGGCGAGCTTGGCCGGCTGATGTTCCAGCGTGTTCAGGCCATGCAGGTCGCCCAGCACGATCTGCAGCGGGACGAAGAGGGTGAGGAAGCCCAGCGCCATGCGCACCATCAGCCGGCCCTCGGGCAGGAACTTGCCGGCGCGGATGGTATAGGCGCCGATCGCCAGCACGACGAAGGCGGTCGTCACATAGAAGCCGCTGACCGTATGGGCGAGGCGATAGGGGAACGAGGCGGAAAAGACGATCGCGCTCCAGTCGGCCGGAAAGAACCTGCCGTCGGCGGCGATGGTGTAGCCGCCCGGCGTCTGCATCCAGCTGTTGACCGCGATGATCCAGAACGACGACAGCAGGGTGCCGAACCCCACCATGAAGGCCGCCACGAAATGCGCCCAGGGCGGCACCAGCTTGCGACCGAACAGCAGCACGCCCAGGAACGCCGCTTCGAGGAAGAACGCGGTCAGGCCCTCGTAGGCGAACAGCGGGCCGACCACGTTCGAGGTCGCGTCGGCGAAGCGGCTCCAGTTGGTGCCGAACTGGAACGGCATGACGATGCCTGACACCACGCCCATGCCGAACGAGACGGCGAAGATCCGGATCCAGAATTTCGAGACCTTGAGGTAGATCGGCTTGCCGGTCCAGGCATGCAGCCCTTCCAGCATGGTGATGTAGGACGCGATGCCGACGGTGAAGGCCGGCAGCAGGATATGCCAGGCGACGACCCAGACGAACTGGATGCGCGACAGGATGACGGGATCAAGGCTCATCGAGATACTCCCGGGCCGGCGGCGCGGCCCTCTCGGTGCCGGATCCTAGCGGTAGCGGAGCCCGATGCAACGCACCGCGGCGCGGCCAGATTGTCGCACGGTTTGCTTGTGCAAGTCCGTGATTTTTCAAGTGCGACCGCCTGCCACCTCGAAGGCCCGACGCCAGTTTTCCCGCGCCTCCCGCTCGCTCCAGGGCTCGAGCGGCCCGTCCCACAGGCGTCCGCGGTAGCCGCCGCCGACCAGCTTGCGCGCCTCCGGCTCGGACCAGCCGGCGAGCCGGACCGCTTCGCTGACCGCGGCGATCCGGTCGGCGCGCTTGACCTGGCGCCGCCATTCCTCGGGCACGGTCGTGCCGAAGCCCAGCGCCAGGCACAGCGCCGTCTCCAGCCGATGCTCCAATTCCTGGTAGGCTTGGCCCAGCACCGCCTTGACGGGGGTCACCACGTCGCCATAGACCGCCTCGGGCAGATCGTGCGCCAGCGCCCAGCGGCGCGCGCCCAATGGTGCTGCCGGCCAGACCAGCTCGACCAGCACGCGCTCGACCACACAGCAATGATGGGCGACGTTGAAGCCCACCTCGCCGATCGTCTGGCCGCACCAGCGATTGACCCGGCTGATGCCGATCAGCAGGTCGGAGATCTCGAGGTCGATCGAGCTGGGGTCGAGCAGATGCAGGCGACGGCCGGACAGCATGCGCTGAAACGTGCGCGGGGCGTCCTCATGGGTCGGTACCCGCGCGTCCCGCCTGGCCGTCGCCGGTTTGCCGTCCAAATCGTTCCGCTCCTCGTCCCGTCACCGGCATCATGGCGGGGCGGCCGGATGGCGGCAAGCGTAGGCTCAGTGCGCGCCGAGCAGCAGGCTGGTGCCGGCGCCAAGGGCGCCGTTGATCGCCAGACCCTCGGCCACCCCGCCCAACTGGCTGAGCGCCGACGGATGGTGGCCCCAGCGCGTCGAGGTCTCGAGGTGGTTCGCGTAATCCTTGGAATTGAGATAGCTGTCGCGATCGGCCGGCGGTGTGTAGGCGAGGTCGACCCCGGCAGGCGAGCCGGCAAGGCCCTGGTTGCGGGCGGCAGCAGACGAACCCGCCGGCACGAGCGACAGGGCGGCGCCCTGCTGAAGATCGACGAGGGGCGGCGCCGATCCCGGGGCCGCATTCGTGGGCGCCGGACCGAACGTGTTCGGCGTGAACACGGTGCTGTTGCCCGCCAGATCGTCGGCCCTGGTCGGCGACGAGACCGCGACGATGAGACCAAAGCCCAGAATCATTGATGTAAGACACCGTCGGCTCGCCGCCATGATCATTCCTCGACGCTGCACCACGCCATTATAGAGGGCAGCGCCGGACTCGTCGACCGACTCGCCGCATCACACCTCGTTCGAAGAAGCGGGCGCGCCCTCTACGACCATTGCCTGCCCCTTTGTCGCAAACCAGGGCGGCGCGTCGCCGGTAAACAGCAGATACAGTTCCACTACCCAGAGTGCCGTCACGATCAGCCGGACGATGGTGGACGCGGGATTGGCTTGGAGAAGGGTGCCGATCCTCAACGCCAGACCGATGACGGCCACGATCGTCACGATGAGGGTCACCCAGCGCGCCCAATTCTGTCGCTTCCGGGCGATCAGCCAGATCCAGAGGAATTGAATGGCGAAGGCTGCAATCGTCAGCAAGACGTAGAAAAGGAATATTGATTGAAAAACTTTAGAAAGGTCGCTTGATCCGCCAGAAGGGATGCGAGCCCGCCCACCAGGATGGTGGCATGGCCCAGCCGCTCGAATAGCACAATGTTCTTCGGCAACGCGATTTTCGCCATTCCGATGCCCCTGTTTTCCGAGGTGTGATCGCCAACCGCACCTCGGAAGCATCATGGCATAGTTGAATTAGGATTCGACAGAAATTCTTCCTTAGGTTGCGCCGTGCGCTACCCCGCAAAGCCTGTCCAATACAGCAGCCCATGCAGCGCCAGGCCGACCAGGCCGCCGACGATCGTGCCGTTCAGCCGAATGAATTGCAGGTCGCGACCGACCTCGAGTTCCAGGCGGTCGCCGACCTCGCGGAAGTCCCAACGCCGGACCACGTCGGCGATGAGGGCCGAGACCTGGTGGCGGAACCGGCCGGTCAGCGCACCGGCGACCCGGGCCATGGCCCGGTCGACGCGAGCCTTCAGGTCCGGATCGCCGCGCAGGGTCCGGGCCAGGTGACCCAGTGCCCGATCGATCTGGCGCTCGAGCGGCGACGGCGCGCCGTCGGACGGTTCGGCCAGGTGGCGCTTCAGCTCGCGCCACAGCGTCGCCATGAATTTCTCCGGTGCGGCCAGCCGGATCGCGTCGCGCTTCAACGCCTCGGCCCGGGCGCGGAACGCCGGATCGGTGCCGAGTCGGGCCACGAAATCGCGCACCGCCCGGTCGAACCGTTGGCGCAGCTCGTGGCGGGGCGTATCGGCGACCTCGCGGATCAGGTCGATCATGCCGTCGACGAAACGCTTCACGATGTAGCCGTCGATGAATTTCGGCGTGAGCGCGGATTGCTCGCCGAACTTCACCAGGATCAGCGCCCGGTTGCGGTCGAGCCAGCCGGCGATCAGTACCAGCGCCTGGTCGAGCAGCGCCTGGTGGCGCTCGTCTTCGGTGACGAAATCGAGCGCCGCGCCCGAGATCCGCGCCAGGTCGAGCTGCTCCAGCCGCCGGGCCACGGCGCCGCCGATCAACTGTTCGATCTCGGCATCGTCGAGCGCGTCGAGCAGGGTCGGCAGCGCCTCGGCGAGGCGGGCGGCGACACCGCGCCGGTTGGCCGGCAGGGACAGCCAGCGCGCGCCGCGGCCGACCGGATCGAGCTGGGCCAGCTTGCCGGCGACATTCTCCGGCGTCAGGAAATGCTGTTCGATGAAGCGGCCGAGCTCGGCGCCGATCCGGTCCTTGTTGCGTGGAATGAGCGCGGTATGGGGGATCGGCAGACCGAGCGGCCGGCGGAACAGCGCTACGACCGCGAACCAGTCGGCGACCGCACCGACCGTCCCGGCCTCGGCAAAGGCGATCAGCCAGTCGAGCGCCGGCCAGCGCGCGCGGCCCGCAAGGCCGAGCCCGAGCAGGACCAGCATCGCCAGCAGCAGGCCGGTCGCGAGCCAGCGCATGCGGCTGAGGCCGGTCCGCTTGGCGGCGAGCCGTGGATCGGGATCGGTCATGACGGCGGTGAATTCATCCCGGCAGCAGCATCACCAGGCTGACGGCGATCAGGGCCGGCTTGGCCTCGCCCTCGATCTCCATGGTGTTCTCGGTCGTCATCAGCCAGCGGCCGCCGCCCTTCTGGTCCAACGCCACGAGCCTGATGCGGTTGCGGACGCGCGATCCCACCCGCACCGGCGCGATGAAGCGGACCTTGTCGAGGCCGTAGTTGAACGCGGTCGTGCCCGCGAAGGCCTCGGCCAGCACCTGATAGGCCGTCGGCGCCAATAGAGAAAGGCTGAGGAAGCCGTGGGCGACCGTGGCGCCGAACGGGCCCGTGGCCGCACGGTCCGGATCGACATGGATCCATTGATGATCGTCGGTGGCATCGGCGAACCGGTCGATCCGATCCTGCTCGATGGCGCACCAGGGCGAAACGCCCAATTCCTGTCCGACCTGCTGGGCCAGCATCGCCACGCTCATGCGCCTGTTCCTGTCCTGCCTGTCTCGACAAGTGGTTGGCCGGATTGAAAAAGAAAGAGGGGGCGGGACGAATCCCACCCCCTCCCGGGTCGGTTCATGATGGAGTCCGCGATTATTCGGCCGCGGCTTCCGCCCTGGACGGCAGCTTTTCGAATTCTGGCTTGTGGCCGAGCAGCAGGACGATCACGCCGGCGACGAAGGCGCAGCCGGCCAGGAACCAGATGCCGGCATCGTAACCGCCCGTCTTGTCCTTGATCAGGCCGATCACCTGCGGCCCGACGTACCCCGACAGGTTGCCGATCGAATTGACCAGCGCGATGCCGCCGGCCGCCGCCGTTCCGGTGAGGAACGCCGTCGGCAGGGTCCAGAACACCGGTAGCATGGCGAAGATGCCGAGGGCTGCGACGCACAGCAGCACCACTTCGACGACGGGGTCGCTGGCGAGCGGCAACAGCGCCAGGCCGAGGCAGGCGACGAAGGCGGGGATCGCCGTGTGCATCTTGCGCTCGCCGGTCCGGTCCGACCGCTTGACCCACAGCACCATGCCGACGGCACCGACCGCATAGGGAATGGACAACGCGCCGATGTTGGCCAGCGGGCTCAGATGGAGCGGTCCCAGGATCTGCGGCAGCCAGAACCCGACGCCGTAGAGCGCCGCCACGTCGCCGAAATAGACCAGCGACAGCAGCAGCACGCGCGGGTTGGTCAGCGCTTCCTTCAGGCTGAATTTCCTTACCGATTCGCGATGGGCGCGCTCGGCCTCGAGCGTGTCGTTCAGCCACTTACGCTCGTCCGCCTCGAGCCAGGCCGCCTGGGACGGCTTGTCGGTCAGATAGCCCAGCACGACGACCGCAAGCACCAGCGAGGGCGCCGCCTCGATCAGGAACAGCCATTGCCAGCCGGCGAGGCCGCCCAGGCCGTCGAAACCCAGCACCCATTGCGAGACCGGCGCGCCGATCACGCTCGACACCGGGATGGCGACCATGAACCAGCCGACGATGCGTGCCCGATAGGCGGCTGGAAACCAGTAGGTCAGGTAGAGGATGATGCCCGGGAAGAACCCGGCCTCGGCCACGCCCAGCACGAAGCGGATCGTATAGAAGCTGTATTCGCCCTGTACGAACGCGGTGGCGCCGGAAACCAGGCCCCAGGTCAGCATGATGCGCGCGATCCAGCGCCGCGCACCGTACTTGTCGAGCATGATGTTGCTCGGCACTTCGAACAGGAAATAGCCGATGAAGAAGATGCCGGCACCCAGGCCGAAGACGGTGGCGGTAAAGGCGAACTGCTTGCTGATCGCAGCGCCCGCAAAGCCCAGATTTACCCGATCCAGAAAGGAGACGAAATAACAGACGATCAGGAACGGTATGAGCCGCCAGGTCACCTTGGCAATCGTGCGTTTTTCAAGCGTCGCGTCCATCGGCAGCAGCCTCCAACCCCAAAATATACGGCGAGGGCGGGTTCGACCCGCCTCTCGTACGGATCATAGCCTGCGGTCAGACGGGGATGCCACGCAAGACATAAACAATGGGTCGGAGGAATGGGCCGGCAGGCCTTAGGGATCGATCGCTGTAGCGCAGGCGTCGGTCGGGGCGGCCGCCAGGTGGCCGACCACCGGCACGATGTCGAGCACGGCCGAACCGATGCGGCAGGGTGCGGCGACGGCACCGCAGCCGGCCAAAGTCAGGCCGGCGAGAAGGATCGCGAAGGGTCTGAGGCTGGGCATGGACGGTTTCCGGCGATGGCGGGAACGGAGGAAGCCTACGCGCTCCACCCGTTCCCGGCCATGTGTCAGGACGCCTTGGTCAGCAGATAGTCTTCGGGCTTGGTCTCATCGGTGCCGATGCCGACGCCGAGCATGCCGAACAGGACATGGGCGAGCGCACTGACGGCGAGGTTGAGCGCGCCGGCGAGCACGCCGATATAGAC
>NZ_DASZBY010000132.1:0-2270 GCF_035943795.1 Aliidongia sp.
TTCATCGCCAAGAAGATCGAAAGCGGCGAACTCCCGGCGCTCTACAAAAAATGGATCGGCGGTGACCTGCCCACCTTGCCGACGACCGGCGAAGGCGACGCGCCGCTGCCGATCGCGATGGTGAAATAGCCCGAGTGCAACAGACGGGTGGCCTTAGCGGCCGCCCGTTCCGGCAGCCCATGCCCGCCAGTCCCAAGGGATCAGAATGATCGAACTCTCGGCACCGCTCGCACCATCCCCCGACACGCCGTCGACGGCCGACGCCATGATCGTCTTCGAGCATGTCGAGAAATGGTACGGCAGCTTTCAGGTGCTGAAGAACATCAACCTGACGGTCGCCAAGGGCGAGAAGATCGTCGTGTGCGGACCGTCGGGCTCGGGCAAATCGACGCTCATCCGCTGCATCAACCGGCTGGAAGAATACCGAAATGGCCGGATCCTCGTCGACGGGATCGACCTCGGCGCCGGCACGAAGAACGTCGAGGCCGTGCGGGCCGAGGTCGGCATGGTCTTTCAGCAGTTCAATCTCTTCCCGCATCTGACGGTCCTGCAGAACTGCATGCTGGCCCCGATGCGGGTGCGCGGCACCGGCAAGGCCGAGGCCGAGGCGATCGCGATGAAATACCTGAAGCGCGTCCGCATTCCGGAGCAGGCCGGCAAGTACCCGGCTCAGCTCTCCGGCGGCCAGCAGCAGCGCGTCGCCATCGCTCGCGCGCTGTGCATGACGCCGAAGATCATGCTGTTCGACGAGCCGACCTCCGCCCTCGATCCGGAGATGGTGAAAGAGGTGCTCGACACCATGATCAGCCTCGCCGAGGAGGGCATGACCATGCTGTGCGTGACCCACGAGATGGGCTTCGCGCGCAGCGTGGCCGACCGGGTCATTTTTATGGACCGCGGTGAAATCGTCGAGATGGACCGGCCGGATCGGTTCTTCGCCAATCCCCAGAACGAGCGCACGCGCAGCTTCCTGGGTCAGATCCTGAACCATTGAGCGCCCGACCCCGTCGACCACCGCCCCAAGCCTTCATCGAGGACCAGGCCATGCTTCCCGGAAATTTCTATGACGACATCAAGATCGGCGACGAGCGGCTGACCCCCCGCGTCACGGTCACCGAAGGGCACATCCTGGCTTATGCGGGTGTTGCCGGCGATTTCTCGCCGGTGCATCTGGATGAAGTCTACGCCAGGACCACCGAGTTCGGTGGCCGCATCGCCCATGGTCTGATGGGGCTGTCCCTGACCGATGGGCTCAAGGTGCAGTCCGCCTTCTTCCGGGACGGCATCGCGCTCGGCTGGTCGTGGAATTTCAAGCGGCCGATCCGGATCGGCGACACGCTGCAGGTCACGTTTCGCATTCGCGATGCGCGGGTGTCCAAAAGCAAGCCGGACATGGGGATCCTGTTCATCGAGATCCAGCTGCTGAACCAGCGCGGCGAGATCGTCCAGGATGGCGAGCACAGGCTGATGGTGCCGCGACGTCCGGAACTCGTCGCCGCGGAGGCGTCGGCGTGATGCGCAACAAGTTCATGTCGGCGGATGACGCCGTGAAGCTCATCAAGGACGGCGACACGGTGGCGCTGATCGGCGGTGGTGGCGGTCTGATGGAGGCGAGCCACGTCTTCCGGGCCGTCTCCCGGCGGTTCCTGTCGACCGGCTTGCCGCGGGCGCTCACCGTGCTGCATGCGCTCGGCATCGGCGACAAGAAGACCGAAGGCATGAACCACTTCGCCCATGAGGGCCTGGTGAAGCGGGTCATCGGCGGGCACTGGGTCTGGTCGCCCAAGATGCAGGAGATGGCGCGCGACGAGAAGATCGAGGCCTATGTCCTGCCGAGCGGCTGCGTCATGCAGCTCTATCGCGAGATCGGCGGCAATCGGCCGGGCCTCTTCACCCATGTCGGACTCGGCACCTTCGTCGATCCGCGCCACCAGGGCGGCAAGATGAACCAGTCGGCCAAGGAGGACCTGGTCGAGGTCGTCACCATCGGCGGCAAGGAACTGCTCTGGTACAAGTCCTTCCCGATCGACGTCACCATCATCCGCGGTTCGTTCGGCGACGCGGACGGCAACATCAGCCTCGACCAGGAGGCAGCGAACGTCGACGTCTATGCCGCGGCACTCGCCGCACATAATTCCGGCGGACTGGTGATCGCGCAGGTCCGCACCGCCGTCGACCTGAACTCCCTGCCCGCACGCTCCGTGCGCGTGCCGGGCGCGATCGTCGATGCCGTGGTCGTCGATCCGAACCAGCAGATGAGCTACGATCTG
>NZ_DASZBY010000133.1:0-28834 GCF_035943795.1 Aliidongia sp.
GCGGGCTGCTATCTGGCCGATCACCTGCTGCGCCTGGTACCGGACAGCCGGATCGACGTGATCGAACGCCTGCCGGTGCCGTTCGGACTGGTGCGCCATGGCGTGGCGCCGGATCATCAGGGCACCAAGGCGGTCGCCCGCGTGTTCGACCGGGTACTGTCGCGCGACCGGGTCGGCTTCTTCGGCCATGTCGAAGTCGGGCGGGACGTCACGCTGGGCGAGCTCGAAGCGCTCTATGATGCGGTCGTGATCGCGACCGGCGCGCCCGATGACCGGCGCCTGGGCATTCCTGGCGAGGATCTGCCGGGCGTCGTCGGCTCCGGCCGCTTCGTCGGGTGGCTGAACGGCCATCCCGATCATCCGGCGCCGGAGCTGCGCCCACCGCGTTCCGCCGTGATCATCGGCAACGGCAACGTGGCGCTCGACGTCGCACGCCTGCTGGCCAAGACCCCGGCCGAGTTGGTCGGGTCGGACCTGGGTGCGGCGGCATCGGATTTCCTGGCATCCGCGCCGCTCGACCGGATCCATGTCGTCGGCCGGCGCGGCCCGGAGGCGGCGAAGTTCACCGACCATGAACTGAGCGAGCTCGCGACCCTGGAGCGCGCCCGCCCGGTCGTCGCCGATCCGGCGCGGTTGCGGTCCGAGACCTCGACCCAGGAAATCATGCGCGGCTTCGCGGCCTTGCCGCCGAAGCCAGTCACCATCGCGTTCCATTTCGGACTGGTGCCGGACGCCATGCTGGGCCAGACGGCGGTCGAAGCGGTTCGCTTTCGGGACGCCGATGGCAAGGCCCGCGAGCTGGCGGCCGATCTGGTCGTGACCTGTGTCGGCTATCAGGCCCACGCCTGCTGTTCCCAGGCGCCGACGGACGGCCGGTTCGCCAGTGACGGTGGCCATATCCGCGACCGCCTGTTCGCCGTCGGCTGGGCGAAGCGCGGGCCGAGCGGTACCATCCCGACCAACCGGATCGAGGCCCAGGCGGTGGCGCAACGCATCGCCGACAAGATCGGTGACGGCGACCGGTCAGGCGGCGCCGGCCTGCGCGCAATGCTCGACCGGCGCGGGGTCGCCACGGTCGACCAGGAGGGTTGGCGACGCATCGAGGGCTACGAGCGCGAGCGCGCCGATGCCAATCGTTGCCGACGGAAATTGACGACGGTCGATGAGATGCTGACGGCGGCCGGCAGGTGACGCAGCGGTCCGGCGCAACGGGTCTCCCAATTCCGTAGATCGCCCCGCGCGTGGCGGGCGGCGGCCAGTCCGATCAAGGGAGTTTGTCTATCGATCGCAAATTCCGATTGCCTTGAGGACCACCAGCATTCGAAACGAACGGCGCATGGACCGCGGCGCCTGATCGGCTGCTGCGAACGCGCCTACGCACTACCCACGCGGTCGCCGGCCCCGACGCGAAGCGGCTGGGCGACGGTCTGACGCCCGATCAATCTTCAACATATTTTATCGATTCGGGGCGGAAACTGGCGAAGGGCGGCGATCAAAGATCCCCTCTCGTTTGAAACAGCGACATCGGCCCGATAGCCGTGTCCTCCCGGCAAAAGGTTTCATTAAATGAAACAGACTTACCTCGACATGATCTCCGTCATAGAGCACCTGCATCGACAATTTCTCGATCTGGTCAGCGCCGAACTCGAACGGAGCTCGATACAGGACATCAACAGTGTTCAAGCCAATATACTTTTCAATATTGGCCCCGCCGACCTGACAGTCGGAGAATTGACGTTGAACGGCTGCTATCTCGGTTCGAACGTTTCCTACAACGTGAAGAAATTGGTCGAGGCCGACTATCTCCTGCAGCAGCGCTCGTCACATGATCGACGCCTGGTTCGTGTCCGGTTGTCGCCGAAGGGTCTGGCGCTCGTCGCCGAGATCGATGCGATGCACGACCGGCATCTGGCACAAATGACCGAGGGGCCATTGAACGGAACCGCCGTCGCCGATGCGCTGACGACCCTCCGCCGGGTCGATCGATTCTGGCACCGCATGGCCGAGCAAAGTCAGCCCCCGCTGTCGACCTTCGCCAGCCGCGCGGCCTGATCCCACATGCCGCGCATTCCTCGCGAGCGGGATGCACGGCAACGGTCGAGGCCTGCGGGGAATGCGCTCTCGCTCTTCGGCGTCGCCCTGGGTGTTCTGATCGCTGCTGCCGCGCCAGCCGCAGCGACGGACATCTCGCTGATCGCATCGCCCATTCCGCCGTTCATCACGGAAGAAGGCACGGGCCCGGTGGTCCGTCTCGTGCTCGATCTGGCGCGACGGGTCGGCAACAACCCCAACGTCAGCGTCGTGCCCCTGGGCCGCGCGCTCGACCTGGCCCACGACCGGCCCGCCGGCATCTTCCTGCTGGGACGCTCGCCAGAGCGCGAGGACATGCTGTCCTGGGGTCCCATTCTGGTCGAAGAGGAAATGGTCCTGCTGACCAGAACCGGTGCGGAGAACGCGATCGGCGATCTGGCGGCAGCAAAAGCACGGCATATCGGCACGTTGCAGCATTCCGTGACCGAGGAACTGCTGCTGGAGCAGGGGTTCGGCAACGTCACCGGGGTGCCCACCAACATCCTTGCCGCGCGCATGCTCGATGCCGGCCGCTTCGATGCGTGGTGCGTGCCGCTGCATGCGGCTGACGCGGCGATCCGGGCTGCCGCGCTGCCGCCAAAGGGTTTTCGCAATGCGCTGACCCTCTCGAAGCTGCCGCTCTATCTCGCCTTCAGTCACCAGGTGCCCCAAGCCGACATCGACCGCTGGTCCGCCGCCTTCCGGGCAATGCAGGCGGACGGCTCCTACCGCGTCCTCATGACCGAGGGAGCGCCTGGACAGGCTGTTGGATCGGAGCGATAAAGTTTCGTCACCAAACGATTGCCGCAAGCCGGGTCCCGCCAGTCTCGAGGAAAACAAATTTGGCTGCCGTCATCGCCAAAGCGAACGCCATGGTCCTGGCCGGCCTGGTGGCCCTGGTCGCGATCATCGCGCTGGTCAGCTACGACCATGCCCTGCGTTTCGAGGCCGCGCGCGACGCGGCGCGCCATAGCCGGATCGTCGTCGATGCGGTCCAGGACCTGCGCTCGGCAGTTCAGGCGGCCGAGACCGGTCAGCGCGGCTATCTGCTGACCGGACGCGAGGAATATCTCGCCCCCTATCACGGCGCGCTCACGGACATCGCCGTCCTGCAGGGGCGGCTGTCGCAGCTGATCGGCAATGAACCCGCGCAGCAGAAGCGGGTCGAAGCTTTGACCCAGGCCATACAGGAAAAGCTGTCCGAGATCGCCCACACGATCGAGCTGCGCACGAGCTATGGCGTCGATGCCTCGCTGCATGCGGTCGATACCGACATCGGGCTGCGCGCCATGGAACGGATCATGGCCTTGCTGGGCGAGATGCAATCCGTCGAAAGCGCCCGGATGGAACAGGGCATCGCAACTGCCGACGCGGCCGAGGTGCTGACCCGGTGGTGGAGCATCGGCGGGACCGCTCTCGCCATCCTGCTGCTGGGCTTCGGCGCCTGGCTGTTGCGCCGCTCGTTCGGCGATCTGCGGACGGCCCAGAGCGAGGCCCGTTCGCTGGCACTGCACCTGCAATCCTCGTTCGACAGCTTGAGCCAGGGCATCGCCGTGTTCGACGCCGAGCGTCAGCTGGTCCATTGGAACGGCCGGTTCACCCAGTTGCTGGACCTGCCGCCCTCGCTGCAGGTCCATGGCACGAGCTACCTCAGCCTCGGCCATTTCCTCAGCAGCGAGGACCGGCCGCCGTTCTTCGAGACCGAAGAACAGATCGTCCTCGCCGAGAGCGGCCGGTCGCGGCGCGAGCCGGTCGTCTACGAGCGCAGCCTGGGCGGCCGCATCTTCGAGGTGCGGCGCACGCCGATGCCCGACGGCGGCTTCGTCGTCACCTGTACCGACCTGACCGACCGGGTGACGGCGGAGCGCACCCTGCGCGAAGCGCAGAAGATGCAGGCGATCGGCCAGCTGACCGGCGGCGTCGCTCATGACTTCAACAATCTGCTGACCGTGATCCTGGGCAATCTCGAAGCGATGCAGGCCCTGCTGGGCCAGGATCATCCGATCGTTCCCCGGATCGAGAGCGCGGCACGCGGGGCCGAGCGCGGTGCCAGCCTGACCCGGCACCTGCTCGCCTTCGCCCGGCGCCAGCCGCTCGAGCCGAAGCCGGTCAGTCTGCGCCGCCTATTCACCGACATGACCGGCTTGCTGCGCCGGACCTTGGGCGAGCATATCGACGTGCGCGTGGTCGAGACCGCCGGCCTGTGGGACGTGCTGGCCGACCCGGCCCAGGTCGAAAGCGCCGTGCTGAACCTGGCGATCAACGCGCGTGACGCCATGCCCTCGGGCGGCCGGCTGACCATCGAAACCGCCAACGTGATGCTGGACGAGACTTATGCGCGCGGCCATGTCGAGGTGACCGCCGGCGACTATGTGATGATCGCCGTCACCGATACCGGCACCGGCATGACGCCGGAAGTGATCGACCGGGCCTTCGAGCCATTCTTCACGACCAAGGACGCCGGACGCGGTACCGGCCTGGGCCTGTCCATGGTGTTCGGCTTCGCCAAGCAGTCTTTCGGCCATGTGAAGATCTATAGCGAGCTCGGCCACGGCACGAGCGTGAAGCTGTATCTGCCCCGGGTCGTCGGCGTCTCGACCCGCTACGAGCGACCTGTCGAACCGCTCGAGCTGCCGCGCACGTCGGCCACCATCCTCGTGGTCGAGGACGACGAGGCCGTGCGCGAGGTCGTCGTGATGCACCTGCGCGATTTCGGCTATAGCGTGATCGAGGCCGGCGACGGGGCCGAAGCCTTGGAGCGCGCCGGGGGCACGGTGCCGATCGACATGGTGCTGACCGACGTCGTCCTGCCCGGCACGATACGCGGCAAGGAACTGGTCCGGCGCCTGACCGACCTGTCGCCCGGGCTCAAGGTGCTGTTCATGTCGGGCTATACCGAGAATGCCATCGTGCATCACGGCAAGCTCGACGACGGCGTGCAGCTGCTGAGCAAGCCGTTCAAGCGCGATCAGCTGGCCCGCAAGGTCGCCGAAGTGCTGGGCACCGACGCGGCGGAAGACGACAACGTGGTCCAGCTGAATGCGGTGCAAAATCCAAAGGGCTGAGCAGCGCATCCAAGGCCCAGCCCTTCGACGAATCCCGGGCTTGTCCAGGCAATTTCGCCGCCGACATGGATCGGGCATGGAACTGCAATCCCCTTGACATGAGCCGGTCGTAGCCTCCGCTCCGGCAGCGCGACCTTGGCCGCGCGCCTTCGTTTTGGAGGATCATCATGCGCGCCTGGACCTGTCTCGCCGTTCCCGCCACGCTTCTGGCCGGCACTGCCTTCGCCGCCGACGATTGTCCGAACGGCGGCACCGTCCGCTTCGGCGTCGAGCCCTACGAGGCCGCCTCGCGCCTGCTGCCGGTCTATGAGGACGTAGCCAAGCTGATCGCCGACAAGCTCGGCTGCAAGGTCGAGGTTCAGGTGACCACGAGCTACAATGCCGAGATCGAGGCGATGCGCGCCGGCAAGCTGGAGATCGGCGAGTTCGGTCCGCTGGGCTACGTCCTGGCCCACCAGGTCGCCAAGGCCGAGGCGGTCGCGAGCTTTTCGCAGGCCGACGGCAAGCCGATGACATATACCGCCAGCATCGTCACCTGGCCGGGCTCCGGCGTCGCCACGCTCAAGGATACGGTCGGCCATTCCTTCGCCTTCTCGGATCCGGCCTCGACCTCGGGCCATCTGTTTCCGGCCTACGCGCTGCAGAAGGCCGGCATCGATGCCGACAAGGGCGTGAAGCCGGTCTATGCCGGCAGCCATACCGCCACGTTCGAGGCGCTGCGCAACCACAAGGTCGAAGTGGGCGAGCTCAACAGCGACCAGATCACGTCCGCCCGGCACCAGAACATGTGGCAAGACGGCATGTTCACCACATTGTGGCAGTCCGACCCGATCCCGCAGGACCCGATCGCAGTGCGCGGCGACCTGCCGGCAAGCCTCAAGGCCCGCCTGACCCAGATCCTGCAGAACCTCGATCTCAAGGTGCTGCCGCAGAAGGACCTGGACGTGCTGGCCGGCGACGGCAAGAGCTTCGTCGCGATCGACGATGCGGCCTATGACGGCATCCGCGACATGGTGAAGATCCTCAAGGTCGATCTGGCGAAGCTGTGAGGCCCGCCATGGCCGGAAACCCTGCCCGCTTGGTCGTCCGCGGCCTCGCCAAGCGCTATCCGAACGGACGGGTCGCCCTCAAGGGGGTCGACCTTTGCGTGCGCGACGGCGAGCTGGTCGTCATCCTGGGCAGCAACGGCAGCGGCAAATCCACCCTGCTGCGCTCGATCGTCCGGTTGATCGAACCGACCGAGGGCGAGGTGCTGATCGACGGACGCTCTATCGCCGGGCTCGGCGCCGAGGAATTGCGCCAGGCGCGCATGGCCTGCGGCATGATCTTCCAGCATGCCAATCTGGTGCGTCGCCGCAACGTGCTGGCCAACGTCGCGACCGGAGCGCTGGGCCGGCACCGGACCTTCGGTAGCGCGCTGGGCCTGCTGCCCCGGTGCGAGCTGGAGGCGGCGCATGGCTTTCTCAAGGAGGTCGGCCTGGTCGATTTCGCCCAGCAGCGCGCGGGCACCCTGTCGGGCGGCCAGCAGCAGCGGGTCGCCATCGCCCGGGCGTTGGCTCAGCGGCCGCGGTTGCTGCTGGCGGACGAGCCGGTCGCCAGCCTGGATCCGGAATCGGCGCGCGAGATCATGGCGCTGTTACGCCGGCTCGCGACCGAGGACGGGCTTGCCGTGCTGACCGTGCTGCATCAGCCGGACCTGGCGCTCGCCTATGCCGACCGGGTCATCGGTCTCAAGGACGGCGAGGTCGTGTTCGATGGCAAGCCCGATGCGATCTCGGTCCCGATGGTCGACCTGCTCTACCAACGCCAGGCCGCGTGAGGCGGTCGTCGCTGCTGACGCTGGCCCTGCTGGCCGGCATCGGCCTGTTCGGCCAGTCGCTCTGGGTCGTCGACGCACGGCTGTCGGAGCTGGTGACCGGCGTCCACGGCATGGCGGACATCATCGCCCGCGCCTCGCCGCCGGATTTCTCCAGCCTGCCCGACATCGCGTGGCCGGCGCTGGAGACGCTCGACATCGCACTGTTCGGCACGGTCTGCGGCGTCATCATGGCGGTGCCGTTCGCCGTCCTGGCTGCCCGCAACGTGACGCCCTCGCGCCCGCTCTATCTGTTCGCGCGCGGGATCATCGCGCTGACCCGCGCCGTGCCGGACCTGATCTGGGCGCTGCTGTTCGTGACCGCGGTCGGCCTCGGCCCCTTCCCCGGCGCGCTGGCGCTGTCGGTCCATTCCATCGGCATGCTCGGTCGCCTGTTCGCGGAGCTGATCGAGGACATGGACATGGGCGCGGTCGAGGCGCTGACCCTGACCGGCGCCGGCCGCACCCAGGTCTTCACCCACGCGGTCGTGCCGACCCTGCTGCCCTCGCTGCTCGGCATCGCGCTCTATCGCTTCGACGAGAACCTGCGCTCGTCCCTGGTGCTGGGTTTCGTTGGCGCGGGCGGCTTGGGATTCCGCATGCTGACTGCGATGAACCTGTTCCAGTATCGCGAAGTTTCGATGCTGCTGATCGTCACGTTCCTGCTCGTGGTCGGCGCGGAGCAGATTTCGGCGGGCTTGCGTCGTTTGATGGCCTGACCGGCACTTTTCCACCTCGCGGAACGTTAGCGCCATGGTACTCTACCTATCCATGCCAATGACGCCGGTCTCGCCATGTACGATCCGGAGCACGATCAGGAGGAAAACAGGGTGACGGCGAGCCTCGGCGCGCTGGCTCTGACCCTGTTGTTCATCGTGCTTGGCATCTTCCTCGAACAGAAATTGGCCGCGCAAAGCCGGCTCGAAGATTGCCTGATGAGCGGTCGCACCAATTGCGCGCCGCTCTGGGTTCCGCATCGCTGACCGCCTGCCCCGGTCGCCCGCGACCGGTCCGGTTACCCCTCCCCCTTCCTTTTCATTCCGATGGATGTCCGATCCATGCCGCAGATCCTCAGGCTCGCGTTCACCCGCCGCTATGGTCTCTATGCGGCCGTGCTGGTCGCGACATTCGTCCTGCTGGTGCTGAGCCTCGCTCACAGCTATTTCCTGCCGGCCTTCATCGTGCTGCTGGCGCTCTCGGCGGTCGGCACCTACGACGTGCGCCAGACCCACCATTCGCTGCGGCGCAACTACCCGATCGCCGCCCATATCCGTTACCTGCTGGAAGAGATGCGGCCGGAGATCCGGCAGTATTTTCTCGAGAGCGACACGGACGGCGTGCCGTTCAACCGCAACGAGCGCTCGCTGGTCTATCAGCGCGCCAAGGGCCAGCTCGACAAGCGCCCGTTCGGCACCGAGCTCGACGTCTATTCCGCCTCGTTCGAATGGCTGAACCATTCGGTAGCACCCAAGGAGCCGGCGACCGAGCCGTTCCGCATCACCATCGGCGGCCCGGACTGCAAGCAGCCCTATTCGGCATCGATCTTCAACATCTCGGCCATGAGTTTCGGCGCGCTCAGCGCCGCCGCGATCCGCGCGCTGAACCGCGGCGCCAAGCTTGGCGGCTTCGCCCACGACACCGGCGAAGGCGGCTTCAGCCCGCATCATCGGCCGGAAGGTGGCGACATCATCTGGGAGATCGGCTCCGGCTATTTCGGCTGCCGCGACGAAGCCGGCCATTTCTCGCCGGAGCGCTTCGCCAAACAGGCGGCCGAGCCGCAGGTCAAGATGGTCGAGATCAAGCTGAGCCAGGGCGCCAAGCCCGGCCATGGCGGCGTGCTGCCCGGAGCCAAGGTCTCGCCCGAGATCGCACTGACCCGCGGCGTGCCGGAGGGGATCGACTGCATCTCGCCGGCACGCCACTCGGCCTTTTCGACGCCGATCGAGATGATGCATTTCATCGCGCAGCTGCGCGTGCTGTCCCAGGGCAAGCCGGTGGGGTTCAAGCTATGCCTGGGCCATCCCTGGGAATTCCTGGGCATCGCCAAGGCCATGATCGAAACCGGCATCTATCCGGACTTCATCGTGGTCGACGGGTCGGAGGGCGGCACGGGGGCCGCACCTCTGGAATTCGTCGACCATATCGGCATGCCGCTGCGCGAAGGGCTGATGTTCGTCCATAACACGCTGGTCGGACTCAACATCCGCGAGCGCATCAAGATCGGCGCCAGCGGCAAGATCACGGCCGCGTTCGATCTGGCGCGCACGCTCGCCATCGGCGCCGACTGGTGCAATGCCGCGCGCGGCTTCATGTTCGCGCTCGGCTGTATCCAGTCGCAGAACTGCCACACCGACCGCTGCCCGACCGGCGTCGCAACCCAGGACCCGATGCGCCAGCGCGCGCTCGTCGTGCCCGACAAGGCCCAGCGCGTGTTCCATTTCCATAAATCGACGATCGAGGCGCTGGCCGAAGTCATCGCCGCCGCCGGGCTCGACCATCCAAGCGAGCTCATGCCCTGGCACTTCTCCAAGCGCCTGGGCGCCGTGCGGGTCCAGACCCTCGACCAGATCTATCGCTTCCTGACGCCCGGCGAGCTGCTCGAGGACACCGACGACCCGATCTTCAAGGACGCCTGGCGCATGGCCCAGACCACCAGCTTCCTGCCAGCGGCCGGAACCTAGGCGTCGCTCTGCCGAGGGGTTGACGGCGGCGGCGCGGCCTATCCGCGCCGCTGGACCTGCGTCACGTCGCGCACCGCGCCGCGCGACGCGCTGGTGGTGAGCGCCGCATAGGCCTGCAGCGCCGGCGAGACGACCCGGTCGCGATCGACCGGGTGCCAGCCGGCATGGCCCTTCGCATCCATCGCCGCGCGTCGGCGGGCCAGTTCTTCTTCGGAGAGGTCGACCCGGATCGCACGGTTCGGAATGTCGATGACGATCAGGTCGCCCTCCTCGACCAGGCCGATGGCACCACCCTCGGCCGCTTCCGGCGAGACATGGCCGATCGACAGGCCCGAGGACCCGCCGGAGAAGCGGCCGTCGGTCACGAGCGCGCAGGCCTTGCCCAGGCCCTTGGACTTCAGATAGCTGGTCGGATACAGCATCTCCTGCATGCCCGGGCCGCCCTTGGGGCCTTCGTAGCGGATCAGCACCACGTCACCTTCGGCGATCTGGTCGCCCAGGATGCCGATCACCGCCGCATCCTGGCTTTCGAAGATGCGGGCCGGCCCCTGGAAGGTCAGCAGGCTGTCGTCGACGCCGGCCGTCTTCACGATGCAGCCATCGAGCGCGATGTTGCCGTAGAGCACGGCCAGACCGCCGTCCTGGCTGAAAGCATGGGCCTTGTCGCGGATGACGCCGCCGACGCGGTCCGTATCCAGCGAGTCGTACCGCTTGTCCTGGCTGAACGCCTCCGTCGTGCGCACACCGCCGGGGGCGGAGCGGTAGAAGGTCTCGATGCTTGAGTCCTTGGATGTGGTCACGTCCCACTTGGCGAGGGCGGCACCCAAGGTCGGGGCATGCACGGTCGGCCCGTCGGTGTGGATCAGGCCGGCCCGGTCGAGCTCGGCCACGATGCCCAGGATGCCGCCGGCACGATGCACGTCCTCGACATGCACGTCGGCGACCGAGGGTGCGACCTTGCACAGTACCGGGACGCGGCGCGACAGCCGATCGATGTCGCTCATGGTGAATTCGACCTCGCCCTCGTGGGCGGCCGCCAACAGATGCAGCACCGTATTGGTCGACCCGCCCATGGCGATGTCGAGCGTCATGGCGTTTTCGAAGGAGTTGAAGTTGGCGATGGTGCGCGGCAGCGCGGTCGCGTCGTCCTGCTCGTACCAGCGGCGCGCCAGATCGACGATGGTCCAGCCGGCATCGACGAACAGCCGCTTGCGGTCCGCGTGGGTCGCCAGCACGGTGCCGTTGCCCGGCAGCGCCAGGCCCAGCGTTTCGGTCAGGCAATTCATCGAATTGGCGGTGAACATGCCGGAGCAGGAGCCGCAGGTCGGACAGGCCGAGCGCTCCATCACGGCCGCATCCTCGTCGGAGACCGTCGGATCGGCGGCGGCAACCATGGCGCTGATCAGGTCGACCGCCTTGCTGACGCCGTTGTGCACGATCTTGCCGGCCTCCATCGGGCCGCCGGACACGAAGATCACCGGGATGTTGAGCCGCATCGCGGCCATCAGCATGCCGGGCGTGATCTTGTCGCAATTGGAGATGCAGACCAGCGCGTCGGCGCAATGGCCGTTGACCATGTATTCGACGCTGTCGGCGATCAGTTCGCGCGACGGCAGGCTGTAGAGCATGCCGCCATGGCCCATGGCGATGCCGTCGTCGATGGCGATGCAGTTGAATTCCTTGGCGACACCACCCGCCTTCTCGATCTCCCGCGCGACCAGCTGGCCCAGGTCCTTCAGATGCACGTGACCCGGCACGAACTGGGTGAAGGAGTTGGCTATGGCGATGATCGGCTTGCCGAAATCCGCATCCGTCATACCCGTCGCGCGCCACAGGCCGCGGGCGCCGGCCATGTTGCGGCCGTGAGTGCTGGTTCGGGAACGATAGGCAGGCATCGCGGATCCTCTCGGGCGGAAAGCAGAACGGTACGATCAGGCCCCGGAAGATACGCCGCAACCGTAATAACCGGCAATCGCCGCATGGCTGCTGCGAAAGAAAAGATCGATCCTAACGCGTTTCGCGATCGGTCGCCGGGGCCGATCCCTGACCGCCCTGGCCAGGGATCCCCGATGGCTCAGGCGCTGAGCGCCGCCCGATTGTAGTTGGAGGCATAGGCGTTCTCGACGCCGGGCAGGATCTCAACGATCGCGAAATAGCGATCCCAGAACGGGGTTTCGCGCAGGTCCTCGACCAGCAGTTCGTAGGCGTGATGGTCGGTCGCCTCCCACATCCACAGATCGGTGACGCGGGCGGAGTAGAACTCGATGTCGTAGAAGCGCAGCCGCACGTTCGGGCGGTGCTTCTTCACGATCGGCTCGACATGTTCGGCCAGCAGCCGGAAGCGCTCGTCGATGGAGAAGCCCAGCCATTCCGGATTGGTCTTGACCAGCATGAACACGGTCAGCGCCGCGGTCGAGGTTGCCGGCTCGTTCGTTTTCTCAGGCATCTCTCATTTCCTGTTTGTCATGGAGGGAACGAGGAATAAGATGTGAGCAATCGCTCATATTGGCTACTCGCATCCCGGACATGACATCGAGACGACAGCCGGCCGGCCTGAACCCCAGGAAATCCCCCGCACAATCGCGCGCCGTCGAGACGGTCGCCGCGGTGCTGGAGGCGGCGGCTCGCATTCTGGAAGAGCGCGGCTTCGCCGGCTACACCACGAATGCCGTGGCCGAACGGGCCGGCGTCAGCATCGGTTCGCTCTATCAGTATTTTCCCGGCAAGGATGCGCTGATGGTGGCGCTGATCGAGCGGGAAACCGCGACCCTGCTGGCCGATATCGCGAAAATCCCGCCCGGCATCGGGCTGGAGGCGCGGCTCGGCCAGATGATCCGGGCCGGCGTGACGCACCAGATGCGCCGGCCGGTGCTGGCCGTGCTGCTCGATTTCGAGGAGCGCCGCCTGCCGCTCGGCGCCCGTGACGAGCGGGTCGCCGATCAGATCCACCGCATGCTGATCGACACGCTGGCGGCCGAGGGCCTGCCGGCGACGGGCGATCGGACCGTCGCAGCACAGGATCTGCTGGCGATCACCCGCGGCATGATCGATGCCGCCGGAGAGCGCGGCGAAATCGATGCCCACGACCTGGAGCGACGGGTCGCCCGGGCGCTGTTCGGCTATCTGGGACGAGAGCCTCCGGCGTGACCGCTCAGGCGGGCGTGGCGCCGATCAGCCGCTCTTCCAGCCGGCAGGTCTCTTCGATGATCCGCGCCCAGATGTCACGGACATAGGCGGGATCGAGCCCGCGCGTTGCCCCGCGCTCCGCGCAACGCGCCTTGACCGCCTCGATCCGGTCGGGCAGCCGGACGGCAATGCCCGTCGCCTGCTTGTAGGCGGCGACCCGCTCGGCAACGGCGATCCGCTCGGCCAGCAGGTCGAGCAGTTGGTCGTCGATACCATCGATGAGGCGGCGCAGGTCGGTGAGATCGACAGCCATCAGGCTTTCTCCAGTCGGTCGGGGAAATCGCGGGCGATAAAAGCGTCATCCCGCGCCCCTGTCAAACCGACGGCAGAAGAATATATTGCAATCCGAATGCAGGTGCCGGTTCACGGCCCCTCGTGCCGGAGTATCGCCATGAAGCGCATCTTGACCACGGCCCTGCTGACCGGCCTGCTTGCGACCCCTGCCCTTGCCGCGCTGAAGCCCGGCGATGCGGCACCGGATTTCACCGCGCCGGCGACCCTGGCCGGCAAGGAATTCACCTTCTCGCTGGCCGACAAGCTCAAGGACGGGCCGGTCGTGCTGTATTTCTACCCGGCCGCCTTCACGTCGGGCTGCTCGGTCGAGGCTCATGATTTCGCCGAGGCGACCGACCGGTTCAAGGCGCTGGGCGCCAGCATCATTGGCGTGTCGGCCGACAAGATCGACGTGCTCGACAAATTCTCGACGGCCGATTGCCAGAGCAAATTCGCCCTCGCCGCCGACCCGGATCTCAAGGTCGCCAAATCGTACGATTCGGTGCTGACCTCGCTCCTGGGCTATGCCGACCGCACCTCCTACGTGATCGCGCCCGACGGCAAGGTGCTCTACAGCTACAGCGCGATGGATCCCGACAAGCATGTCGAGAACACGCTGGCGGCCGTGACGAGATGGCGGGCCGATCACAAGGGTTGATGTCAGAACGGCTCGACGAACGGCCGGAGGTCGATTTCCTGGGTCCAGGCCGAGCGCTGCTGGCGGTGGAGCTGCCAATAGGCTTCCGCGATCTGATCGAGCTGCAGCATGCCGTCCGGGCCCTTTTCCGCGCGGCGAGCCGGCATGCGGCTGTTGAGCCTTTCGCCGTCGATGCCGCCGTCGATCACCACATGGGCGACATGAAGGCCCTGGGGTCCGAACTCCCGCGCCATGGCCTGGGCGACCATGCGCAGGCCCGCCTTGGCGGCGCTGAACGCCGCGAAATTCGGCCGGCCGCGCAGCGATGCGCTGGCGCCCGTGAACAGGATCGTGCCGCGGCCGAGCGGCGCCAGGCGGCGCGCCGCCTCGCGCCCGATCAGGAAGCCGCCGAGGCAGCCGACCCGCCAGGTTTCCTCGAACCATTCGACGCTCATGGTCTGGAAGTCATGGGGTCGATTGCTGCCCGCGTTATAGACGACGAGATCCAAGGGACCGGCGTCGTCGTCGGTCGCGGCCCGATCGAACAGGGCGACCACGTCGGCCTCGCGCGTCGTGTCGGTCGGCACCGCGGTCGCCAGGCCGCCCGACCGGCGGATGGTGTCCGCGACCTGCTCGACCTTGGCCGGTGTCGTGCCGGCGACCAGCACATGATAGCCCTCGGCGGCAAAGCGCCGGCACAGCGCCGCGCCCAACCCGGCTTCGGCGCCGACGCCGACCACGACGGCCTTCGGTGGTCTTGTTGCACTCATGATCGGTCTCCCCCGGTCGAACTCTTCGGCATGCGCCCCGATCAGTGTCGACAATTGCGCGCCATTCGACAATGGGCCGGGTCGCGTGCATGATCCCCGGCATGTCGCCACGGAAGATTCTCGGCTGGCTCCGCGCCTATGCCGCCCATGACGACCCGCTCGTCGCCACCGCCAACCTGGTCGCCCTGGTCGTCGCGAGCAACGTACCGTTCTATCCGGTCTACCACCTGCTGCTGATCGGCCGCGACGCCTGGCCAGCACTGCTGGAGGCGCCGGTCGCCCTGATATTCTTCGCCATTCCGTGGGTCTCGCGCCGCTCCGGCCTCGTCGGTCGGACCCTGCCGCCGCTGGTGGGCGTGGCCAATACGCTGTTCTGCATGAAGATCCTGGGCGAGGCCTCGGGCAACGCCCTGTTCCTGGTGCCCTGCGTCGTTGCCGCCGCCTTTTCGTTCCGGGCGAAGGAGCGCTGGGTCATGCTGCCGCTGGTCTGGCTGCCGGTCGCCGTCTTTCTGCTGAGCATCGACCGGATGGGCGCCCCGCTGGCACCCTTCACCGACGCGCAATTCGCGGCCATGCTGCGCCTGAACGCGGTCAGCACCGGCATCTTCGTGGGCTTCCTCGGCATGCTCTACGGGCGCGCCGGCATCGAGAGCGCGCGAGCCAGCCGCTGAACCACCGCCGGTGCCTGCGCCGGCTCCAGATTGGTAAAACTCAGCAACAGCCCGTGCCGTTGCGCTGGTCCGGCGTATGCCCGCGACAGCGCGCTCGGCGCCAGGCCGGCGAGTTCGCAAGCCTCGACAGCCGCCACGTCGTCGACCCCATCGTCCAGGCCCAACAGCACATGCATGCCGCCGGCGCCGAGGCTGACGCGCTCCCGCCCGAACTGCCGTTCCAATTCTCTGGCGAGCGCCGCCCGGCGTCGCGCATAGAGCTGGCGCATGCGCCGGATGTGCCGGCCGAAATGGCCCTCGGCCAGAAACGCCGCCAAGGTCGCCTGGCTGTCCGCAGCCGGCAGCGGCGCGAGCAAGGCCGCCGTTTCGGCCAGACGCTCGGTCAATTCCGCCGGCGCCACCAGGTAGCCGAGCCGCAGGCCCGGAAACAGCGCCTTGCTGAAGGTACCGACATAGAGCACCCGGCCGACGCGATCGAGGCTCTTCAACGGCGGCAGCGGCCGGCCGACATAGCGGAACTCGCTGTCGTAATCATCCTCGACGATCCAACTGCCCTCTGTCGCCGCCCAGCCGAGCAACTGCAGGCGTCGCGGCAGCGACAGTGCCACGCCGAGGGGCGAATGGTGGGATGGCGACACCATCGCAAGCCGTGCCGTAGGGGCGAGGGCGATGCCGGCCGCGACGTCGAGCCCCTCGCCATCGACCGGGACCCCGACGATGTGCGCGCCGGCCGCCGCCAGCCCGTCGCGGCCCAGAAAATACCCGGGCTCCTCCATCCAGACCGGCCGACCCGCGATCTCGAGCACACGGCAGATCAGGCCGAGAGCGCCCTGGAATCCCGCGGTCACGATGACCTGCTCGGGCAGAACCGCGATGCCGCGCGCGACGGCCAGATAGCGCGCGATGGCATGGCGCAGCGGCGCGATGCCGGCCGGATCCGGCGTCAGCAGCGCCGCCGTCGACAGCACGTGGGCCTGCCGCGCCGCAAGGCGGGACCAGAGCTTGCGCGGGAAACGGTCGAGGGCCGGCAACCCCATCTGGAACGGCAGCGGACCGCCGGCCGATCCCATGGCGCGCGGGATCGCGGGCGCCGGCACCGGCAGGTTTCGCCCCACAACCGCAACGGCCGCCACGAAGGTGCCGGCAGCACCGCGCCCGATGATATAGCCCTCGCCGGCCAGCTGGCCGTAAGCAGCCTCGACAGTGCCCCGCGCGATGCCGAGCTGGCTGGCGAGGCTGCGGGCCGAGGGCAGCCGGGCGCCGATCGCCAGCGTTCCGTCGAGCACGGCGGCGCTGATGCGCCGATAGAGCTGGCGGTAGGCCGGCTCGTCGGCGGCACGGTCGAGCAGATGATCGAACATGGCCCAGCCATATCATCAAAACTTGGATCTATCGACTAGGTCTTGACCGTCCTATTTCTGATGCATCCGGTGGGCATGGGGCCCGCCGGACGTTCGGAGAGAGTTGGACCATCATGAAAGCCCGTGTCGACTATGCCCGCCTGTACTCGCTGATCGAGCCCACGGCGGCCGCCTTGATCTCGATCTCGACCGCCGTCAAGGAAAGTGGCTTCGATCCCAAGATCGTCGAGCTGATCAAGATCCGCGCCTCGCAGATGAATGGCTGCGCCTTCTGCCTGAACATGCATGTCGCCGAAGCGCGGGCCGGTGGCGAACGCGAGGAGCGCATGCATCTGCTGGCGGCCTGGCGGGAATCAACGTTCTTCACGCCGCGCGAGCGGGCGGCGTTGGCCTGGACCGAGGCGCTGACCCGGCTCGACCAGGGCGCCGTGTCCGACGAGGTCTATGCAATCGCGAGCGCCGAATTCGACGAGGCCGAACTGGCCCAGCTCACCTCGGCGATCCTGGCGATCAATTCCTGGAACCGCATCGCAGTGTCCTATCGCTTCCAGCATCCGGGTCGGCCGTGAACACCCGCCTCGATGTTGCGGCAGGGCCGGCACCGTTGCTGGCCGCGTTCGTGGCGCCGGACGGCGCGCAACTGACCATGGCCGGGCCGTCGTGAGCGCCGCGATCCGGCTCGAAGACCTGGCGGCGGACGACGCGGAGGCCGTCGCCGCCTGCCTGCCGGTCTTGCGTGTGCTGCGCCCCCAGCTCGGCAGCGATGCCGACGTGGCGGCGCAACTGGCGCGGCAGGCCGCCGAAGGCTACCGGCTGCTCGCGGCAGTGGATGGCGACGGCACCGTCGTGGCCTTTGCCGGCTGGCGCTTCGCGGAGAATACCGTCTACGGGCGCTTCCTCTATGTCGACGATCTGGCGACAGCGCCCGATCTGCGCGGCAGCGGCATCGGCGCGCGGCTGATCGAGACGTTGACCGAGCGCGGCAAGGCCGCAGGCTGCACCCGGCTGGCCCTCGATTCCGGCGTTTCCAACCAAGCCGCCCATCGGTTCTATTTCCGCGCAGGACTGACGATCGGCGCATTCCGCTTCGGCCGGGCGCTCGGTTCGAGCTGAGCCATCATGCTCGACGGGCGCGCGGCCGACGGAGCATCGTTTCCACTTTTTGCGAAGTGAACCAGATCATACCGGCTTCGTCCGGCGGCTTGATAGCGTCCCGGCCCGAAACACTCGATGCTTGCGTCCAATGCAACCCGATGCGATTCTGGTTTTAGCAAAACCGCAAGCAACCTTTGATCGGACCCCAGGGGGGAAGCTTATGGATCGTGAAGCCTTTCTGACGTCGCTCAGCCAGAATCCGTTACGCCAATCCCTGCTGCGCCACCCGTTCTTCGACCATGTGGCGAGCGCGCCGGTCGATCGGGACCAGGTCGCCATTTTCCTCGGGCAATATTGGTATCCGATCAGCTATTTCCCCGAGTTTCTGGCGCGCACGGTCGCGCTGTTGCCGACGACGGAGCTCAAGACCGCAATCTCCAAGATCCTCTACCAGGAACTGGGCGAGGGCGAGATCGAGCGGGCACACGAAAACCTTTACCGCGACACCATGGTCGATGCCGGCTTCACCCCGCTGTCAGTCACCGGAACACCGATGACCGAGCCCACTCGCCGCCTGATGGAGGGCTACCAGCGCTCGACCGGCCGCTTCCAATCAGCGCTCGGCTTCGTCTATGGCACCGAGATCATCGACATGCGGATCGTGAGCGGCCTGGGCGCGGCCGTGACCGCGGCTTCCGGCAAGGAAACCCTGCCCTGGGTCGAGATCCACGTCGAACAGGAACCCGAGCACGTCCGCAAGGCGCGCCATGCCGTGCGACTGGATTTCTCTGCCGAGAACATGGCCGAGATCGTACAGAACGCCGAAGAGATCTGGCGGCTGTGGGACGGCTTCTTCTCGGGCCTGTTGGCGGGTTGGACGGCGCAGCGGGCAGCGTGACCTGAATTCCCGGCAGCCTCAGACCGTCGGCCGCTGCTCGAAGCTGATGGAGCCGTCGTCCTCGGCCGGAGCCCGATCGATCGTCGCCACGGCGGCGGCGGCCGGCCCCTGGGCGCAGGCGGTCGCGAGGGTCTCGAGCGCGTCCGCGGGACCGATCGCCACGATCTCGACCGCCCCATCGCGCCGATTGCGGACCCAGCCCGCAAGGCCGAGCGCCTGGGCCCGGCCAACGGTCCACCACCGATAGCCCACACCCTGCACCCGACCGCGGATGGTGAGATGAAGGGCGGACCGGCTCACAGTCTCACTCGAACTCGATGATGACCTGATCGACCGCCAGGCTTTCGCGTGCCGCGGCGGCGATCTTCTTCACCTTGCCGTCGCGTTCGGCCCTGAGCACGTTCTCCATCTTCATGGCTTCGACCACGGCCAATTCCTCGCCGGCCTTGACGTCCTGGCCCTCGGTCACGGCAATCGAGACCAGCAGACCCGGCATCGGCGACAGCAGAAACTTCGACAAGTCCGGCGGCGTCTTGACCGGCATGAGGCCGGCGAGCGCGCCGACCACGCGGCTGACCACCCGCATCTCGGTCGCGGCCCCGGAGCGGAACAGGGTCAAAGCCGCTCCGGCGCGGTCGATCTGCAAAGTGATGCCGACACCATCGATCTTGGCCTCGAACAGGCCGGCACCCGGCGTCCAATGGGTCAGGATCTGCCGGGTCTGGCCGTCGAGCGTCACCGCATAGGTGCCGTCGGGACCGGGCACCACATGGATCTGGCGCGCCGTCCGCGGCGGCGGGCCGACCAGCACGGTCCAGTCCGTCGCCACGGCCGGCTTGTGCGGACCGCTGGCCGCGGCCAGTTCCCGGGTCGTCAGGCGATGCTGGGCGATGGCCGCGATCGACACGAGCTGGTCCGCATCCTCGGTCGACAGCTCGGCGCCGTGGAACCCGTCCGGAAACTCGGTCGGGATGAAGTCGGTCGACAACTTGCCGGACGCGAAGCGCGCCCGCCCCATGATCGCCGCCAGGAAACCGATGTTGTGGTTGACGCCACGAATGGCGAAGGCGTCGAGTGCCTGGGCCATGCGATGGGTCGCCTCGACGCGGGTGGCGCCATAGGTCACCAGCTTCGCGATCATCGGATCGTAGAACATGGTGATCTCGGCGCCCTCATAGACGCCGGTATCGACGCGCACGCCTGGACCCTCGGGCGGGCGGTAGCGGGTCAGGCGGCCGATCGACGGCACGAAGCCGCGGATCGGGTCCTCGGCATAGACGCGCGCCTCGATCGCGTGGCCGGTCAGCTTCACGTCGGCCTGGGTCAGCGGCAGCTTCTCGCCGTTCGCGACCCGGATCATCAGCTCGACCAGGTCGAGGCCGGTCACTTCCTCGGTCACCGGATGCTCGACCTGCAGCCGCGTGTTCATTTCCAGGAAATAGAAATTACGGTCGCGGTCGACGATGAACTCGACCGTACCGGCGGACTTGTATTGCACGGCCTGGGCCAGCGCCACGGCCTGGGCGCCCATGGCGCTGCGCGTCGCCTCGTCGAGGAACGGCGACGGCGCCTCCTCGATCACCTTCTGGTGCCGGCGCTGGATCGAGCATTCGCGCTCGCCGAGGAAGATCACGTTGCCATGGCTGTCGCCCATGACTTGGATCTCGATGTGGCGCGGCTCCTCGATGTATTTCTCGATGAACACCCGGTCGTCCCCGAACGAGGATTTCGCCTCGTTCGTCGCCGAGCGGAAGCCTTCCTTCGCTTCGCCATCGTTGCGGGCAAGGCGCATGCCCTTGCCGCCACCGCCGGCAGACGCCTTGATCATGACCGGATAGCCGATCTCGCCGGCGATCCTGACCGCCTCGTCACCGTCCGCGATCACACCCATGTACCCGGGCACGGTCGAGACACCGGCGGACTTGGCCAGCTTCTTCGATTCGATCTTGTCGCCCATCGCCGCGATGGCATGGACGCCCGGACCGATGAAGGCGATGCCCGCAGCCTCCAGCGCCGCCGCGAACGCACGATTCTCGCTGAGGAACCCGTAGCCCGGATGGACCGCCTCGGCCCCGGTCGCCTTGCAGGCCGCCACGATCTTGTCGATCTGCAGATAGCTCTCGGCCGCGGACGAGCCGCCGATCGACACGGCCTCGTCGGCCTCGCGCACATGCAGCGCCATCGCATCGGGATCAGAATGGACCGCGACGGTCTTGATGCCCATGCGCTTGGCCGTGCGCATGACACGACAGGCGATTTCGCCGCGATTGGCGATCAGGATCTTCTTGAACATTCGATCGCTCACAACGGGGATCACAGGGGGATGTTGTCGTGCTTCTTGGGCGGGTTCGTCAGCTGCTTGTCTTTCAGCATGGCGAGCGAGCGGATGACGCGCCGGCGGGTCGAACGCGGTTGAATGATCTCGTCGACATAGCCGCGCGACGCCGCCACGAACGGGTTCGCGAACTTCTCTCGATATTCCTCCGTCCGCGCCTCGATCTTGGCCGGATCGCCGATGTCGGCGCGGAAGATGATCTCGACGGCACCCTTCGGACCCATGACCGCGATCTCGGCCGTCGGCCAGGCGTAGTTGACGTCGCCGCGCAGGTGCTTCGAGGCCATGACGTCATAGGCGCCGCCATAGGCCTTGCGCGTGATCACGGTCACCTTGGGCACCGTCGCTTCGGCATATGCATAGAGCAGCTTGGCGCCATGCTTGATGATGCCGCCGAATTCCTGGGCCGTGCCGGGCAGGAAGCCCGGGACATCGACCAGGGTCACGATCGGGATCTCGAAACAATCGCAGAAGCGCACGAAGCGGGCCGCCTTCTTGGACGATTCGATATCGAGACAACCGGCCAGGACCATGGGCTGGTTGGCGACGAAGCCCACGGTCTGGCCGTCGAGCCGGCCGAAGCCGGTGATGATGTTGCGGGCGAAACCCGGCTGGGTCTCGAAGAAATCGCCTTCGTCCACGACCTTGCGGATCAGCTCCATCATGTCGTAGGGCTTGTTCGGGTTGGCCGGGATCAGGGTGTCGAGCGACAGATCGATGCGGTCGATCGGATCGCTCGTCTCGTAGCGAGGCGCCTTCTCGCGGTTCGACGACGGCAGGAAACCCATGAAGCGACGCAGCTCCAGCAATGCTTCCAGGTCGTCCTCGAACGCGAGGTCGGCAACGCCGGACTTGGTCGTGTGGGTGATGGCGCCGCCCAGTTCCTCCTGAGTCACCGTCTCGTGCGTGACGGTCTTGACCACGTCCGGACCGGTCACGAACATGTAGGAGCTGTCCTTCACCATGAAGATGAAGTCGGTCATGGCCGGCGAATAGACCGCGCCGCCGGCGCAGGGGCCCATGATCATGGAGATCTGCGGCACCACGCCCGATGCGGTCACGTTGCGCTGGAACACTTCGGCATAGCCGCCGAGGCTCGCCACACCTTCCTGGATGCGGGCGCCGCCGGAATCATTGAGCCCGACCACCGGCGCGCCGACCTTCAGCGCCTGGTCCATGATCCGGCAGATCTTCTCGGCATGCGCTTCGCTCAAGGAGCCGCCGAACACGGTGAAATCCTGGCTGAACACGAAGACCAGCCGGCCGTTGATCGTACCGTAGCCGGTCACTACGCCGTCGCCCGGGATCTTCTGTTCGGCCATGCCGAAATCCGAGGAACGATGCTCGACGAACATGCCCCATTCCTCGAACGAACCCTCGTCGAGCAGCACGTCCAACCGTTCGCGCGCGGTCAGCTTGCCCTTCTTGTGCTGGGCTTCGACGCGCTTCTGGCCGCCACCGATCCGGGCAGCCTCGCGCTTTTCCTGTAGCCGGCGGAAGATTTCCTGCATGGTCCCCGTACTGCTGACTTGGAAGGGACGCCGCGAGCGGGCGCGTGGTTCCGCATAGCATCATCCGCCGAGGGACGCCAGCTTTGGGCGTTCGGCATTCCGCGGTGCCCGCCGTTCGCGCGAATGATGGGGGAAGCTAAATGTCCGTCAGCGCCGGCGTCGTATTGGGCATGATCTCGTCCTGCGCGCGGCCGAGGGCCGACAGCGACGCTTCGAGTCCGGTGCCGTCGAGCGGCAGGACCGCGCCCAGCCACAGGGCGTGGACCAGATGATCGTCTTTCGGCCGGTCTGTATTGGGGTGCACCACGATGGTCAGGCCCTGGCGGTTCAGCATCAGCCAGGGTACCAGGCTTGGGAACAGGGTCGCTTCGAAGGCGACCTGGTACATCGCCGTCGGATGCGGCCCGACCGGCTGGTCGCGCCAGCGGCCCATCTGGACCGGAAAGCGCTGGGCGATCCGGTCGCGCAGAACTTCCGCCCGCTGCCGCGCTTCGGGTCCGTCGAAATAGACATGGGCGTGATAGCTCTCGATCGCCTGGATCGACATCGGCGCGGGCTGGTCTGTCATGAAGGCTCCTATTCGGCCGGTGCCGCCACCGGGCGGCCCCGGAACTGACGCCAGAGATCCTGCAGGCCGAGCGAGATCCGTCGCAGCGCCAGATGGATGACCGGCGTCGTGTAGAGCGTCAACAGCTGCGAGACCATCAGGCCGCCGACGATCGCGATGCCGAGCGGCCGGCGCAGTTCGGAACCCGCGCCCTGCCCCAGCGCCAGCGGCAGCGCGCCGAAGATCGCGGCGATGGTCGTCATCATGATCGGGCGGAAGCGCACCAGGCAGGCCTGTACGATCGCCTCCTCCGGCCCCAGGCCCTCGGCCTCGGCCTGGATCGCGAAATCCACCATCATGATGGCGTTCTTCTTGACGATGCCGATCAGCAGGATGATGCCGATCAGCCCCATGACGTCCAGATTGGCGCCGCAGGCCAGCAGCGCCAGCAAGGCACCGACACCGGCCGACGGCAGCGACGACAGGATCGTCAGCGGATGGACGAAGCTTTCGTAGAGCACGCCCAGCACGATATAGACGACCAGCGTCGCCGCCGCGATCAGCCACGGTTGGCTCGCCAGCGACTTCTCGAATTCCTGGGCCGCCCCCTCGAAGCTGGTCTGCAAGGTGATCGGCTTGCCCAGCTCCGCTTCCATCTTGTGGATGCGCTCGACCGCCTCGCCGATCGATACGCCCGGCGCCAGGTTGAAGGTCAGGCTTTCGTCCGGGAACTGGCCGCGATGGTTGATCGTGACCGGCGCGACGGAGCTTTCGAACGAGGCGAAGGTCGAAAGCGGGATCTGCTTGCCGGCGGTGGAGGCGACATGGATCAGCTGCAGCGAGGCCGGATCGGCCTGGAACTGCGGATCGACCTCCAACAGCACGTAATATTGGTTCGCGTCGGTATAGATCTCGGCCACCCGGCGGGCGCCGAAGGAATCGTAGAGCGTGTCGTCGATCGCCCGCGGATCGACCCCCATGCGCGCGGCCAGGTCTCGGTTGACCACGACACGGACGCTGGAGGCGGTATTGAGGTCCTTGGAGACGTCGAGCAGGCCCGGCACCTTTTTCAGATGCTCGAGCACCGTCGGCGTCCATTTCTCCAGCTCGTCCCGATCGACGTCGACCAGGGTATATTGGTATTCGGTCCGGCCGGCGTCCGTGCCGGTAATGATTTCCGGCTCGGGCTGCATGAAGAAGCGCAGCCCCTGCAGCTTGGCCGCCCGCTCGCGCAGGTGGCCCAGCACCTCGTAGACATTCCCCGCGCGGTCCTCGCGCGGCTTCAGATTGATGACGAACTCGCCGGTGTTCTCGTCGCCGTCGCCGCCGACATAGCTCGTGACCGAGAACACGTCGGGATCGGACCGGATGATCGCCGTCATCTGTTCGACCAGCCCCGACGTGCGGGAGAACGGCGTGCCGGTCGGCGCCTCGGCGAAGCCGAAGATGCGGCCGTTGTCCTGAGGCGGAAAGAACCCCTTGGGGATCGTCACATAGAGATAGCCGGTCAAGGCCAGGGTCAGGGCGAAGCTGAGCACCGTCAGCTTGCGGTGATGCAGCACCCAGAGCAGGCTGCGTCGATAGGCATCGATCACCGCATCGTTGGCCCGCACGACCCAGCGCTGGAACGCGGTCGGCGGCCCCTTCGCGCCATGCTTCGCCGGCTTGAGCAGGCGCGCGCACAGCATCGGCGACAGGGTCAGCGAAATGACCGCCGAGGCGAGGATCGCCACCGACACGGTCGCGGCGAACTCGCGGAACAGCCGGCCGACGATGCCGCCCATGAAGAAGACCGGGATGAACACGGCGACCAGCGACAGCGTGATCGACATGATGGTGAAGGCGACCTGGCCGCCGCCCTTGATCGCCGCCTCGATCGGGCCTTCGCCGTCTTCCATATGGCGCACGATGTTCTCGATCACCACGATCGCATCATCGACCACGAAGCCGACCGCGATGGTCAGCGCCATCAGCGACAGATTGTCGAGCGTGAAGCCCAGGGCGAACATCACGATCAAGGTCGCCAGCAGCGACAGCGGGATGGTGATCGACGGGATCACGGTCGCCCAGAAATGGCGCAGGAAGATGAAGATGACCAGAATGACCAGCGCGATGGTGATCGCGAGCGTCACCTCGACGTCAGCCAGGGAGGCGCGGATCGTCTCGGCCCGGTCGGTCACGATGTCGAGGTTGATCGACGGCGGCAGCGAGGCGCGCAGGGTGGCCAGCGAGGCGCGCAGCCCGTCCACCGCCTGAACCGTGTTGGCACCCGGACGCTTCTGCACGGCGATGATGATGGCCGGATGGCCGTTGTACCAGCCGATCGCCTTGTCGTTCTCCACGCTGTCGGTGATCTCGGCCACGTCGGACAGGCGCACCGGCGCACCGTTTCGATAGGCGACGACAATGTCACGCAACCCGTCGGCGTCGAAAATCTGGTCGTTCGATTCGACCGTCGACACCACGTCGCCGCCTTCGAGCCGCCCCTTCGGCCGATTGACCGTGGCGCGCTGGACCGCGGTGCGCACGTCCTCGGGCGATAGGCCGCGCGATGCCAGCGAGGAAGGATTGATGCGCACCCGGATCGCGAATTTCTGTTCGTCGGCCATGAATGCGCGCGAGATGCCGGGCAGGTTCGAGATGCGCCGCACGACCGCCGCATCGGCGAACTGATCGACCTTGGTCAGCGGCATCACGTCCGAGGTGAAGGCCATCACGACCATGGCGCGCTCGGCCGGGTTCTCCTTGAAGAAGAACGGCGGGTTCGGCATGTCGGTCGGCAGGTCGCCGGCGGCATTCGAGATCGCCGACTGCACGTCGATCGCCGCCAGGTCGATGTTGCGGCCCAGGTCGAACTGCAGCCGCACGAAGGTCTGGCCGAGCGACGAGTTGGAGCTGATCGAGACGATGCCGTTCAGATAGGCGAATTGCCGTTCGAGCGGTGCGGCGATCGAGGTTGCCATGGTCTCGGCACTGGCGCCCGGCAGGTTCGCGATCACGTTCATGACCGGGTATTCGACCTGCGGCAAGGCCGCGACCGGCAGCATGGCCCAGGCCGCGATGCCGAAGATCAGAACGCCCATGGCGAGCAGCAGGGTCGCCACCGGCCGAAGGATGAAAGGCCGGCAGGGGTTCATGACGGCGTTGCCTCCGCCCTCGGACCAAGCGCCATCGGATCGTTCGATCCCGGCTCGACCTTGACCACCATGCCCGGCGCCAGCTGATCCTGGTTGTCGACCACGACTGTCTCGCCGGGCTTCAGCCCATCGACCACGGCCAGGCCATGTACGCTCTGCAGCATGCCGACGTCGCGCGGGGTCACGGTCGAGGCTGAACCGTCCAGCACATAGACGAACTTGCCCCGGATGCCGGTCTGCACGGCCGCCATCGGCACGGTGACCGCATCCTTGCGCGTGCTGGTCACGATGCGCGCGTTGAGGAATTGACCCGGCCACAGGGTCTCGTCGGTATTCTCGAACAGCGCCTTCAGCTCGATCGTGCCGGTCTGCGCGTCGATCTGGTTGCCGATCAGGGTCAGGCGACCCTCGGCCAGCCGCTTCTGGTCGTTGCCGGACCGGGCTTCGACCACCAACGCGCCGCGACGCTGGCCGGCCTGGATGTCGGGCAGCGCGTCCTGCGGCACGGTGAATAGCACCGTGATCGGCTTCAGTTGGACGATCTCGGCCAGGTCGGTGTCGTCGGCGGTATGCACGACGTTGCCGGCATCGACCAGCCGCTTGCCGACCCGGCCGGTGATCGGCGCGCGAATCGTCGAGAATTGCAGATTGAGCCGTGCGGCATCGAGCGTGGCCTGGTCGGCCTTGATCGTGGCCGTCAGTTGGCCGACTGCGGCGGTCTGCTGGTCGAACGCCTGGCGCGAGGCATAGCCGTTTTTCAGCAGGCTGGACGAGCGATCGAGATCGGCCTTGGCCGAGACGAGTTGCGCCTGGTCCTTGGCCAAAGTTCCCTCGGCCTGGCCGACCGCCGCCTGATAGGGCCGCGGATCGATCTCGATCAACGGGTCGCCGGCACTGACCTGCTGGCCTTCGGTGAACAGGATGCGGTCGATCTGGCCATCGACCCGGCTCTTGAGCTGGACGGTGTTGAACGGCTGGGCCTGGCCGATGCCGCGCACGTAGATCGGGACGTCGCGCTGCGCGACGGATGCAACATGGACGG
Source organism: Aliidongia sp. (assembly GCF_035943795.1). NCBI lineage: Bacteria > Pseudomonadati > Pseudomonadota > Alphaproteobacteria > Rhodospirillales > Dongiaceae > Aliidongia > Aliidongia sp. The sequence goes on from NZ_DASZBY010000133.1 coordinate 27,135, forward strand.
TCGGCGCCGATCGGGTTCCCGCTGGACCTGCGGACGCAACGCTGTGCTGCGCGCGCCAGAGAAAGACGCCGCTCGCCGCCAGAATCGCCAGACCAAACAGAAAAACCGCGCCGCGCCGCATCGCCGGACACCCCGAAATTGCACAAATTCTGTGCGGGATGCGACGATTGGAGACAACGTCCACCGACGCCGCTCTCTCGCTCTTCTCCCGCATACCGCGTGGTCGCGGCACGCGGATGGGCGCTCTGACCCGGGCGGACCCTACCAGATAGTTACGGGGAAAACGATCGCATTCTAGCGACCGGCCTTGCGGTTCCAGGCCCGGGGCGCCTGCCGGGCAATCAACCAGCAACGTTTATTTTTGAACGTAGGGATCGAACCGATCACTCAACGAAGAGTAGGGTTCCATTCAATAAAGACATGCCACACATTCGCCACAATATTGCCCTTGTCATGACAGAAATCATCCCCAGATCATCGCCTCGGTGGTAAGCAATGCTTTCGCCAGTGAGCCAAAACGTCGCGTGATGTTTACGCAACACATCGAAACAATGAAAATAGTCGCGTGCAACGGTCAGCGTGCTATGGAGTTGACTGCAACGTGAGGACGGCGAGACCGTACCGTTAGTATTGGAGACTGGAATGACGAAGCAACGTACTCTTGCCATACTGCTCGGCACCGCCGCGGTTCTGGTCGGTTCTGGCATCGGCGCCGCCCAGGCGCAGACGACCGTGAACCCGAACTACACCTACGGCCCCTATGTCGGTGCAGCCGGCGGCGGCAGCTTCCTGAACGACATCAGCCCCAATGGCGGCGGCGCCGATACCAAGAGCCAGTATGACAATGGCTATGTCGGTCTCGGCACGGTCGGCTGGGGCTTCGGCAACGGGTTCCGCGCCGAACTCGAGGGCGGCTATCGCCGCAACGACCTGCGCGGCGTGCGCGGTTCGACCGGCGGCAACGGCGGTGCGCTCGGAACCGAATCGGTCATGGTGAACGGCCTGTACGACATCGATCCGGGCATGTTCGGCGTACAGTCCTACGGCTTCATGCCCCATGTCGGCGTGGGCGTGGGTTGGGCCCGGCCGCGCTTCGACCATGCGTCGAGCTACAATGGCAACGTCGTGAGCGGCAAGGACGACCTGCTGGCCTACCAGGGCATCGCCGGCGTCGATTATGCCGTCGCCCCGCACATCAAGCTGAGCCTCGACTACCGTTACCTCGGCACCCAGAACGGCACGTTCAACAGCTCGCCCGGCCTGACCGGCTTCGGCAGCCCGACCCGCAGCTCGATCGAGGATCAGGCCGTGACCTTCGGCGTGCGCTACGAGTTCTGGGCTCCCCAGGTCGCCCAGGCTCCGCTGCCGGCCGTGACCCCGCCCCCGCCGCCCGCTCCCGCCGCCAAGGCGCCGGAAGTGCAGCGCGCGTTCCAAGTGTTCTTCGACTTCAACAAGTCCGACATCACCTCGGCCGCCGCTCACGTGATCCAGCAGGCCTCGGACAGCGTCAAGGCCGGTCACATGACGCAGATCAACGTGACGGGTCATACCGACACGGTCGGCTCGGCCAAGTACAACCAGGCCCTGTCGGAGCGTCGTGCGGCCGCCGTCAAGCAGCAGCTGATCACGGACGGTGTCGCAAGCACCGAGATCTCGACCTCCGGCGTCGGCAAGTCCGGCCTGCTGGTTCCGACCGCCGA
>NZ_DASZBY010000134.1:0-26658 GCF_035943795.1 Aliidongia sp.
CGCTTCCTGCATGCGGCCGATCTCGTCGTCGCGCGTCTTGGCCGGGATCTCCACCGCGAAATCCTGCTGGGCCAGCCGCCCGATGGTCGCGGTCAGGCTGAGGATCGGCGCGCTGACCCGGTGGCGCACCACCAGGAAGCCCGCCGCCGACAGGCCGAGCGCCGCCAGCAGCAGCAACGTGTCCAACACCAGGTTGCGCGTCGCACGACCCGCCTCGTCATCCGCCCGCGCCACCATCTGGTCGAGCGCGACGTTCAGTGCGTCGACCGCATAGGTCGTATATTCGGTATTGAGCTTGCGCAGGTCGTCGATCGCCATGGTCGGCTTCTGACCCGACGCCAGCGCCTCGACCAGCGCCTTCTGCCCGTCGAACACCGGACCCGAGAAATTGCCGTTGGCCTTGGCGACGGCGGCGACCAGGCTCTGTGGCGCATCCTTGCGGGCGGCGGCCTCGGTCACCACGACCCAGGCGGCCGAAGCGCGCGCCATGTCCTGGTACCAGGCGAGCGCATCGGCCGGCGCGATCGCCTGGCCGGACGCCACCGCCGACTGGACCACGAGCGAGGCGAGGCCCAAGTTGAGCCGGGTCGTCCAGGCGGCCCGCTTGACGTTGAGGAAATGGTCGACCACAGGATCGACCAGCTTCAGCGAGGCCTCGAGCGGGTCGCTGGCGCCGAGGATGCCGTCGAGATAGGCCTGGGACGTCTTCGGCCAGTCCTGCACCGTGCTGCCGTCGCGCGCGGCCTTGGCCTGGTGGATCGCCGTATCGACCTTGGGCCGCATGGCGACGACCGCGTCATGGGTCGATACCAGACGGGCGACCGGGGCGGCCAACTCAGGCAGTGCCAGGTCGTTCAGCGCCTTCAGCCCGTCGGCATAACCTTCTTCGGCGGTCCCGCGCAGACGAACGACGTCGGCCTCGGTCGTTGCGGTGATCGGCCCTTCACCAACCAGCCCGCCGATCTCGGCGCCGCGCTCGTTCCGCATGCCCAGCAGCGCCTTGAACAGATGCTTGGACGTGATGCTCGCCGTTTCGACCCGATGGGCATTGGCGCTGCGCGCGACCGCGTCGACCAGAGCGCTGGCGCTCATGATCACCAGCAGCAGCCCCATGGTTCCGATGAGCATCCAGAGCAAAGTCCGGAGCGAGATATTGCCGAAGCGGTCCATGAGACCTCCCGTATCGTAGGTTTTTTTGATGCAGACTCCTCCCAGCATCGAACATCGATGCTTAGGATTCACTTAGCAAAGGTACGTGCCCGAAAATTTCCCACCGATCCCGGCTGTACCCCAAAAATCTCCCAGGACGGCCGGCTGTGGCGCAAGAGTTTGGGAATTGTTGCGGGCCGGACCGACCTAGAATGGCTCCATTCCGCTCCGACGCCCTTCCGAGAGAGTTGCCATGTTCGACAAACTGTTCCTCGATCACCCGCGCACGGTCGACGAGACCTATTTCGAGCATCTGCAGGTCGCGGGCTATTTCGGCGTGACGATGCTGGCCGCGGGCCTTGCCTGCCTGGTCCATGCGATCATCCCCGGCGCTTTCACCAAGACCGGCAGCAAGGCGGTACGCCACCTGCACGACCGCATGGTCGCCAACCGCCATCGCGGCACGGTCGCGGAAGCCGCCCGCTCCTGATCCCGTTCCCCAGCACCTTTCGCGCCGGAGCCCGTTCATGTGCCGCTGGCTGAGTTATCTCGGGCCCGAGGCCTATCTCGACAGCCTGCTGTTCGAACCGAAATATTCCCTGGTCCAGCAGAGCCTGGCGGCGCGCAAGTCGGTCTGTGCCACCCAGGGCGACGGTTTCGGGCTCGGCTGGTACGGCGACCATGCCGACCCCGGCCTCTATCGCGAGGCCCTGCCGGCCTGGAACGACCGCAACCTGCGCTCGCTCGCCCGGCAATTGCGCGCCCGACTGTTCTTCGCCCATGTCCGCGCCTCGACCGGCACCGACACGGCGCGCAGCAATTGCCACCCGTTCGCCTATGACAAGTGGCTCTTCATGCACAACGGCCAGATCGGCGGGTTCGACCGGCTGCGCCGTCGGCTCGAAGCGAAGATCCCCGATGAACTCTACCCGTTCCGCGCCGGCACGACCGACAGCGAGACTGCGTTCTACCTGCTGTTCCGCCATGGCATCGAACGCGACCCGGTCGCAGCCCTGCGCGCCGTGCTGGTCGACATCGAGGACGAGCGGGCCGCCGCCGGGATCGACGAGCCGCTGCGCTTCACAGCGGCCCTGAGCGACGGCCGGCGGGTCGTCGCCGTGCGCTATGCCAGCGACGACAAACCGCCCAGCCTCTACTGGCGCCAGGACGGGGCCACGACCGTCGTCGTGTCCGAACCGCTCGACGGCGAGGCGCAGAGCTGGAACCGCGTGCCGGCCAATCATTTCCTGATCTCGGCGCCAGACCAGCGCGTGGCGCTTTGCCCGGTTGCAGCCTGATCGGTGGAAAGATTCCCAGACCACCCTATGATGGGCTGAATTCATCCCGCACGGGGCTACACCCATGGTAGATTTCGACCGGGCGGACGCACGCATTCTGGCGCGTTTGCAGAGCGATACCGACGTCACCATCGCCGAACTGGCCGAGGCGGTCGGCCTGTCCAGCAACGCCTGCTGGCGCCGCGTCAAGGCGCTGGAAGAGGCGCAGGTGATCAAGAGCCGGGTCGCCTTGCTCGATGCCGGCAAACTGGGCCTGGGCAGCACGGTATTCGTCAGCATCCGCACCAGCCAGCACAGCGAGGAATGGCTCGAGAGCTTCGCCAAGGGCGTCACCACGATCCCCGAGATCGTCGAGGTCTATCGCATGAGCGGCGAGGTCGATTATCTGTTGAAGATCATCGTGTCCGACATCGCCCACTACGACCGGGTCTATCGTAAGCTGATCCGGGTTACGACCCTGTTGGACGTGAGTTCGAGCTTTGCTATGGAGCAGTTGAAATACACGACCGCCCTGCCACTGTCCGAAGTCGCGTTCAAGCCATGAGACGGACCCTGGCCCTGACGGCCCTTGCCCTGCTGCTGCTCGTCCTCGGGGGGCGCGCGCTCGCGGTCGACCTGGTCATCGAAGCCGAGGAGACGCCGCCCGAGAGCTTCGAGATCGATGGCGAGATGGGCGGCATCACGGGCGAGGTGCTGAAGCAGGCGCTGGCGCGCAGCCACGTCACCGCGTCGATCGCGCCGGTGCCGTGGCAGCGCGCCTACAACGACGCGCTCGCCACGCCCCAGACCTGCGCCTATCCGACCACCGTGACCGACGAGCGCCTGCCGCTGTTCAAATGGGCGGGCCCGCTGACCCGCAACGACTGGGTGCTGATCGGCACCAGTGAGGGCGGCATCCATCTCGACCGGCTGGAAGACGCCAGGCGCTACCGGATCGGCGTCTACCAGGGCGACGCGCGCGAGGATTTCTTCCGCAAGGCCGGCGGCTTCCAGGTCGAGACGGTCAACAGCAACGAACTGAACCTGACCCGCCTGCAGGCCGGCCGCATCGACCTGTGGGCGGCCAGCGTCTACACGCTGTGGTACGAGCGCAGGCACGGTGCCGCCAACCTCAAGGTCGTGCTGCCGTTCCGTTCGGTCACCCTCAGTCTCGCCTGCAACAAAAGCGTGCCGGACGATGTCATCGCCCGCCTGAACCATGCGATCGCCGACCTGATCGCCGACGGCACCACCGACCGGATCGAGGCGCCGTACCGGTAGAGGGTCTTCCAGGAGAGAGATTCCCGAGGTCGCGGGCTTGGCATTCCCGGCGCAGCCGGCTATGACCCCCATCCATCCGCCGCGTTCCGAAAGCATCGCCATGACCGAAACCCCGCCCGATCGCCTGTCGACCAATCCGAAGAGCCCGTTTTTCGACGAGGCCGTCCTGGCGCGCGGCGTCGGTATCCGGTTCGATGGCGCGGAAAAGACCACGGTCGAGGAATATTGCGTCAGCGAGGGTTGGGTGCGCCTGGCCGTCGGCAAGACCATGGATCGCCACGGCCAGCCGCTGACCATCAAGCTGAAAGGCGTGGTCGAACCCTATTTCCGCGACGACACCCCGGCGGCTGACGCCTGATCGGTCTCTCAGAACGTATTGCTGATCGCCCCGGCCGCCCCGGACATCGACCGGGTCAGCGTATGGACATGGGCGTGGATCGCGCATTTCATGGCATAGACCAGCAGCATTTCCGGTTCGCGCCGGACCCGGACGAGCGAGACGAGCCGGCGGCGATATTCGCGCCGCAGCGCCGGGTCGCGGACATGCCATTGCAGCCGTGCCAGGATCGCGGCGGCCTGGACCAGCGCCTTGGCGCCCGATAGCGCGCTCCGCCACGGATGGGTCGCCCAAAAGCGCCGGCGGGTCTGGTTGAAGCGCAGCCGGCCCTGCACGAACAGCGCGTCGAAACGGTCGAAATAGGCGACCGGCGCGTAAAGCTCGTTCATCAGCGCCAGATAGCCGCGGCACAGTTCGTCGCGGCCCAGCCGCAGCGGTATGACGTTGGTGCCGAACGGCGATTGGTCGGCCGGGTCGAGCCGGCCCTCGAGCGCCAGGCGCGCATGAAGCGGCGTCTTGGGCAGCGCCGTCAGCATGCCGGTCATGGAATGCATGATGCGCGCGTCGGCCAGGAAGCGCCGGTGCGCCTCGAACACGGTGCTGTCGTCGCTGTCGAAGCCCAGGATCATGCCGCACCAGACCTCGAGCCCGGCGTCCTGGATCGCATGGACTTTCTCGACCAGCGTGCGCACGCCGCGCAGGTTCTGTTTTTTCTTCGTCTCGATGAGGGCCGCGTCATTGGGGCTCTCGATGCCGACGAACACGGTCACGATATTGACCGCCGACATCAGCGCCATCAGGTCCGGATCCTCCGCCAGGTCCAGCGAGGCCTCGGTGAAGAAGGTCAGCGGATAGCCGCGCGCCTCCTGCCAGGCAGCGACCTCGCGCAGGACCGGCCTGATCGCGTTCTTGTTGCCGATCAGATTGTCGTCGACGATGAACACGAACTCGGCGCCCTGGGCGTGCAGCGCCTCGATCTCCGCGATCACCTGGGCGCCGGTCTTCAGCCGCGGGCGCCGGCCGAACGTCACGATGATGTCGCAGAACTCGCAGGTGAACGGGCAGCCGCGGGAGAATTGCACGCTGCCGAATGCGTAATGCTTCATCGGCAGCAGGTCGAAGCGCGGAACCGGCACGCGCGTCATGTCGGTCCGCTCGGTCTGCTCATAGCGCCGGCCGGCCCGTCCCTCGGCCCACTCGGCCAGGAACAGCGGCCAGGTATCCTCCGCCTCGCCGACGAAGATCGTGTCCGCGAGGCCGTCGAAATAATCCTCCTGCAAGGTCACCCAGGGACCGCCGACCAGGGTGAACAGGCCGCGCCGCTTCAGCTCCGCCAGGATCTCGCGCATGCGAAAGCGCTGCACGCTCATCCCGGTCAGGCCGACGACGTCGGCCCGCGCGCATCGGTCGAAATCGATCGGCTCGACATTCTCGTCGATCAAGGTCACCTGGTGCGGACTGGGCGTCAGTGCCGCGAGCAGCGACAGCGCCGCCACCGGAAACACCGCCCGCTTGCCGAAATACGGCATGGCATGTTCGAGGCCCCAATAGGAGACCTCGAACCGCGGATTGATGAGGACGATGTCGGCCATGGCGGTCGAGCATGCCCCAGTTCCGCCTCGGCCGCGAAACAACAAAAGGTGACTGGGCGGCCTACAGGTACGAGGTCACGGCCGGCGGCGACTGCCAATTGTCGTGCCGCCCGTCGCAATAGCGGATCGGCGCCGCGGCGAGTTCGGCCGGATCGACCCCGTCGAGGCAGGCGACCGCGATCGAGCGGAAATCGCCGCCCAGAATGTCGAGATGACCTTGGCCGAACGAGCGCACCCCGCAATGCTTGCAGAACAGGTGGTGCATGCACTTGGTCCCGAATTGATAGTCGGTGAGGTCGGCAGCACCGCCGAGCAGGCGGAACGCGCTGGGGGCAACGAGGACGCCCCAGTTGCGGGTCTTCGCGCAGATCGAGCAGTTGCACCTGCTGGTGCCAGCCGCGAGATCGATGTCGGCCTCGAAATGGACGGCGCCGCAATGGCAGCTGCCTTTGTAGGTCTTCAGCATCGTTGGCTCCCGGAGTTGAACGTCTTGCGCAGCATTGTCGAATATGACAACATATTGTCATGATCGAAGATATAGAGAAACGACAACATGTTGTCAATGAGCAATCCGCGGCCCGCTCGCCGGCCGGGGATGCGTTCGCGGGCCTGGCAATCCTGGTCCTGCGGCTGGCCGGCCACTTGACGCTCGCCGGCGACGCGCTGGCCAAACCGGTCAGGCAGACCAGTGCCCGCTGGCAGGTGCTGGCGGCAGCCGGCCACGGCACCATGTCGGTGGCGCAGATCGCCCGCGTCCTGGGCGTGACGCGCCAGGCCGTGCAGCGTCTGGCCGATCTGATCGAAGCCGATGGCCTGGCCCGCTACCAGGACAATCCGGCCCACCAGCGCGCGAAGCTGCTGGTCCTGACCGACGAGGGCCGGCAGGTGCTGGCCGCGATCAAGGCCAGCCAAGCCACCTGGGCGAACGCGCTCGGCGCGGAACTGGGCGAGACGGACCTGCGGGCTGCGGGGCTCGTGCTGGATCGGGTGCTGGGTGCCCTCACGCGAGGGGCGGCCGGCGATGAATGACCGGCTGAGCCTGCGGGCGTTGAACCGGGCGACGCTCGCGCGCCAGCTGCTGCTGCGGCGCCAAGCCCTGCCGGTCGCGGACGCCCTCGAACGGCTGGTCGGCCTGCAGGCTCAGGCGACCGACCCGCCCTATGTGGCGCTCTGGACGCGGCTCGACGGTTTCGCGTTCGCCGACCTGGACCGGCTGCTGACCAGCCGCCAGGTCGTCCGCGCCGCCGCAATGCGCGGCACCCTGCATCTGATGACCGCGCGAGACTATGGAGCGCTGCGCCCGATCCTGCAGCCGGTGTTCGACCGTACCCTGCTGGCGAACCACGGCCGGTTGCTGGCCGGGCTCGATCTCGACGCGGTCGCCGCGGCCGCCTGCGCCCTGCTCACCGGGCAGCCGATGAGCTACGCCGCGCTGGGCAAGGCATTGCAGCAGCGCTGGCCCGATCGCGCGGCCGCGGCCCTCGCCGCCGCCGCGCGCAATCATGCGGCCCTGGTCCAGGCGCCGCCGGCGCTGTGGGGCGACGGACGGCCGCCGCGCATGACCGACGCGCAGAGCTGGCTCGGGCGACCGCTCGCGACCGACACGGCGCCCGGGCCGCTGGTCCTGCGCTACCTGGCCGCGTTCGGTCCGGCCGGCATCGCCGATATCCGCACCTGGTGTGGGTTGACCGGCGTGGCGGAGATCGTCGAGGACCTGGGCGCCCGGGTCCGCCGGTTCCAGGGGCCGGAGGGCGAGACCCTGTTCGATCTGCCCGAGGCGCCACACCCCGATCCGGAGACTCCGGCCCCCGCCCGCCTGCTCGGCGGCTTCGACAATCTGTTGCTGTCCCATGCCGATCGGAGGCGGTTGCTCGACGAGCGGCACCGCGCCCACGTCGCCACAGTCAACGGCATCTTCCATCCGACCCTGCTGATCGATGGCCGGATCGCCGGGACCTGGAAACTCGCGACCGACCGAAAGGCAGCGCAGGTGACGATGACGCCTTTCGCGCTGCTGGCCGGCGACGCACGCGACGCACTGAATGTCGAAGCGGCCGGTTTGCTGGCCGCTGCGGCTCCGGGCCTGGATCCGGACGTGCGCTGGATGGCGCCGGCCGTGCTATAGGGGAATGGGACACGCGGCGGCGGGAGCGGCTGAATGGATACGCTGACGTTCATAGCGAGCCTGGCGAAGAGCTTTGCCTGGCCGATCGTCGTCATCGTGTTCCTGATCCTGACGCGCGCGTCGCTCGGCACCCTGATCGAGCGCCTGTCCGAACTGGCCTTGCCCGGTGGCGCCAAGTTCAAGTTCAATAACATCCTGCGCGACGCGACGAAGGAGGCCGCCAAGCTCGAAGCCCCCGGCACGCTGATCACGTCGATCGGTAAGGCGGCAGGCAAATCGACCGCCCGCGGCACACCCAAGTCCCTGCTGCTGGTCCCGGACGAGCCTGATGTATTCGCCATTCCTCCGGCGGCTGCACCAGCGGCGCCCACGGCACCGATGCCGCCCCCTTGGGATGCCTCACTCGTGCAGCCGGCCAGCACCAAGAGCCCGGAAGCCATCATCGCCTCGGCCTATGCGAAGCTGCTCAACGTCGTGGCCGAGGTGGCGAACAAGCTCGGCGATCATCATGCCGACGGCGGGCTGCCGCTGCGTGTGATCGGGACCTTGACCGAGCGGGGCCTGGTGACCCTGCCGGCCCTGTCGCTGTTCGAAAAGATCTCGGCCCTGCAGCCCCTGGCGGCCGGCCCGGCCTCGGACAAGATCACGCTCGCCGAGGCTTTCCAATTCGCCGGCCTGTGCCAGAAGCTGTCCTTCGCCCTGCACGAGGCCGCCGACCGGCTTTAGCGGCGGCCGGTCCCCCACGCCTTCAGCGCAACAGCGATCGCAGATGATTTTCGCCCAGGCCCACTTCGCGGCAGTGGGCGAGATAGGCCTCGGTGCGGGTGAAGACGTCGTCGAACCCCGTGACTGCACCCTGCTCGTCGACATAGAGGATCGGGCCGAACATGTGGAAGATCGCCAGCATGTGCCCTTCCTCGGGATGGACGAACAGGGTGTGGGTATCGCCGGGCGGCTCATAGATGAAGGTCCCCTGCCGCGCGATCCAGTCCCGTTCCAGATAGCCCCAGGTTCCGCCGAGCGTGACGCCGGTGACCGCGTTGGTGTGACGATGCCGCTCGAGAACCCCGGCGCCCACGCCTTTGAACAAGCTGACCCAGGAACCCTGGCTCACGTTGAGGACCAGCGGGCGGGTCCATTGGTTTTCACCCAGCGGAAGCCACGCACGCTCGTCCTCGGTCACGTCGTGATGGATCAACTCGTCCATCGAGCCGAACGGAGCGGGCAGCGTTACCGCCCGATGGCCGGAAAGTTCGCGGATGGTGTTGAGGGGTTTGGTCACGGCATGCCTCCTGAGTACTTGATCATTTCCGGGAAATATCTCGTATAAGAGAATTTGTCCACAAAAATTGCCATTTGCCGTAAATGGCATTACAAAGCCGTCATATTGGGAAATTCGGTGAGACCAATGCCAGGAACCTCCATAATCAAGCCGCGCGCAGCGGATCGCGGCACGGGTGCGATTTCCGAGAGCACGCTCGGGCCTCGCGTGAAATCGCTCCGTCTGGAGCGCGGCTGGACGCTGGAACAGATGGCGCGTGAAACCGGCGTGTCGCGCTCGGCGCTTTCCAAGATCGAGCGCAGCGACATCTCTCCCACCTTCGACGCGCTGCTTAAACTGTCGCGGGGACTGCGGCTCGAGCTACCGGACTTGCTGAGCGATCCGCCCGGACGGTCCGCGTCGGGACGACGGAGCATCGTGCGCGGGGGCGACGGCGAGCGCCACGACATGGAGCATTACCGCCTGCGTCTGCTGGTCAGAGACCTGAAGCGCCCGGCCTTCATTCCCTACGAATTCACCGCCACGGCACGCTCCGTCGACGCGTTCGCGCAATGGGACCGGCACGACAGCGACGACTACATCTATGTCCTGTCGGGCATCATCGTCCTGCACACCGAACTCTACGAGCCGGTCGAACTACACCCCGGCGACAGCATCTATTTCGATGCCCGGATGGGGCACGCCATCGTTTCGGGCAGCGACGACCCGGCGCGCGCGCTGTGCGTTTCGGCCCCCGAGCGCGGCCAACTCGTTCCCAAGCGCGCGCCCCGTCAGCCAATCTAGGAGCCCTCATGCACGCCCTGGCCTTCGACCGTTTCGGGGACGCCGACGTCCTGGTCTACCGGCAACTGCCGGATCCGGAGATCCCACCGGGAACGGTGCAGATCGCCCTGGAGGCCGCGGGCCTCAACTTCGCCGACATCTATCGGCGCCGCGGCGACTACGTCATCGCAGGGGCGCCTCCTTACATCTTGGGGTACGAGGGGGCCGGCACGGTGGTCGGCCTCGGCGCGGGGGTCCACGACTTCAGCCTGGGCGACCGGGTCGGCTTCGCCGACGTGCCGTTTGCCAATGCGACGCGGGTGAACGTTCCGGTCGACCATGCCATCCCGCTGCCGCCCGCCATCACGTGCCGCCAGGCGGCCGCGGTGATGCTGCAAGGCTTGACGGCCCTGTATCTGATCGAGGACAGCGTGAAGGTCGAGGCCGGGCAGACCATTCTGGTCCATGCCGCCGCCGGCGGCGTCGGCCAGATGCTGGTCACCATGTGCCGGGGGCGCGGCGCCCAGGTGATCGGCCTGGCATCGACGCCGGAGAAACGGGCGGTCGCACTGGCGAACGGGGCGTCCGCGGCACTCGGCTATGACGATGACTGGGTCGGCGCCGTCCGCCAGGCTTCGGGCGGCCTCGGCGTGGATATCGCATACGATTCCGTAGGCTCGACCTTGCCAGGCAGCCTCGCGACCTTGCGTCCCGGCGGACGGGCGGTCATCTACGGCATGGCCGGTGGCGACCCGCCGCCGATCGCGCCCCGGGACCTGCTTGCCGGATCGCTGAGCCTGATTGGCGGAGACCTGTGGACCTATCTCGACAGCCGCACCGCGCGACGAGAGCGGGCCGCCCGCCTGTTCGCCGCCGTGACATCCGGCAGCCTCCCCGTCCCGCCCATCGAAATCTTCCCTCTCGCGGACGGCGCGGCGGCGCACCGGAAACTGGAGCGTCGTCAGGTCATCGGAAAGATCATCCTCGTGCCTTGAGATCCGCGGCCTAGAACCCGATCAGATCCGTCCGGCTCAGCACGACATGGCCGGCGATGGCCGGGGCGTTCATCAGGTCCCAGGCGGTGTATTGCTCGCCATAAAGCGAATCCGACGAGACGCCGTCGAGCGGCACCACGACCTCGAAGCCCCGCAAGGCCGCCTCGGTCGCGGTGGTCATGACCGCGCCCTGGGCGGCGACGCCCAGGATGATCACGGTCTTGATGCCCTTGCCGCTCAAGGCGGCCTCGAGATCGGTGCCGAGGAACTTGTCGGTGCCGGCGGTGACCATCGGTTCGGTCCCGAGCGGCGCCGCTTCCCTCAGCACATCGGCGGGCGTGCTGCCCTTGACCAGGCTGTAGGCGACCATCATGCCGGCGCCGCGCGCCCGCGCCAGCACGGCCTGGATCGCCGGCAGCGTGGCGAGGCAGCGCGGCCGACGTTCGGCATTGCAGCCCTGGCGGACGATGTCCAGCACCAGCAGGGCCGTCGTCTTCGGATCGACCGTGGCCGGCGCCAGGACGGGCGGCGGCGGGACCGGGACACTCGCCCATTCGTCGATGATCGTCGTGGCCCGGGCCGCCGGCGCCTGGAGGACGAGCGCTGCCGCAAGGCCGGCAGCGAGCAGGGACGATAGGGACAGCGCGGGCATGGTCGGGCACTCCGTCAGGACATCGATCTCGATCCTACCGATGTCGCGGCCGATCTGTGCCGACCATGGCGCCGCACCCGCCCGGCCGCTGCCGCTCACCCTTCCGGTGGACGATAGTCGCCGATGATGGTGACGCCGTGGGTCTGCGGCGCCTCCAGGCAGCGCTCGCCAATGCCGTCGCGGAAGACCTGGAAACTCTCGAACGACGACAGCTCGGCGCAGCCCTCGGCATAGTCGACGACATGCACGAAACTGCCGTCGTCGAGTTGCAGCGCCAGATAGCGCAGGCCGGCCGGCTGCCGGGCCTCGAGTTCCACGAACACCGCCGCGATCCGCCGTGCGTTCTCGTCGGTCCGGTCCGGCTTCGTCCGGTAGCGGACCAGCATGCGCTTTGCCGCGGCCATTCAAGCCTCCACCGGCTCGCGTACCGGGGCGAAGCCGGGCTCCGTCTCGGCCCAGGGGGCCAGCTGGCGCATCCGGTCGAAATAGCCGTTGACCTGGCGATAGGGTGACCAGTCGAACGGCACCGGATCGCGATAGGCTTCGAGCTTGACCATGGCGTAGTCGGCGAGCGTCACCGTCTCGCCGACCAGGGTGCGGCAATCGGCCAGATGCTGCTCCAGCACGGGCGCGAAGCGGGCGAGATCGACCAGCGCCGCGTCGACCAGCGGCTGGTCGGTCGGACCGATGCCGAGTTTCGGCTTGGCCACGGTCTCGAACGCGATCGTGCCGAACGCCTTGTTGAAATGCACCGCCTCCCAGAACAGCCAGCGCACGACGCTGGCCCGGCGCCAGGGATCGCGCGGGAACAGCGCGTCATCACCCACCTTGTCGGCCAGGTACTGCATGATCGCATTGGATTCCCAAAGGACGAACGGCCCATCGACCAGCACCGGCACCTTGCCGTTCGAATTGAGCGCACGGAACCCAGGCGATGCGAGATCGCCCGCGAGGAAATTCCAGTGCACGGTCTCGACCGCGAGGCCCAGGTGGCGGATCACCGCCTCGACCTTGCGGCCGTTGGGCGAACCGACGAATGTATGCAGCTTCATCACGATGCGTCTCCGGATCATGGGAGCGCCGGCTCGGCACCCCTTCCGCGATGAAGACGACGGAGCGCAGCCGAAGGATTCCGGAAAAATATTTTCCCTGCCCGGAATCCTTTCGCCCGCCCGGAACGTCTGGCAGGGGGAGAGGTGCCTGGATGATGAGAGAGATGCGCGCGACCATGGCCGAGGATGGCGAGCCGCTGCGGAATTTCGCCCGGCTGCTGGGCACGCTGCGGCCGCGGCTGCACCGCTATTGCGCCCGCATGACCGGGTCGGCCGTCGATGGCGAGGATGTGGTCCAGGAAGCCTGCGTGAAGGCGATCGAGGCGTTCGCCGCCGCGGGGCCGCTTGCCAATCCCGAGGGCTGGCTGTTCCGCATCGCCCATAACACGGCGCTCGATTTCCTGCGCCGCCGCGCGCGGCATGCAGTGCTGCATGACGATCGCGACCTGGATCTGCTCGTCGATCCCGCGACCGCGAGCGAGCGTCCGGCCGCCGCGGCCAGCCTGCGCCATTTCATGCACCTGCCGGTGGCCGAGCGCAGCAGCGTGCTCATGATGGACCTGCTGGGCTATTCCCTGGTCGAGATCGGCCGGACCATCGACAGCACGGTGCCCGCGGTCAAGGCGGCACTGCACCGCGGTCGCCGACGGCTGCAAGCGCTGGCCGACCGGCCCGACGAGGGGCCGCAGCCCACCCTGTCGGCCGCGGAGCGCGATCGGCTCGGCCGCTATGCCGACCGGTTCAATGCCCATGACTTCGACGCGCTGCGCGACCTCCTGGCCGAGGACGTGCGGCTCGAGCTGGTCAATCGCCTGCGCCTTGCCGGCAAGACCGAGGTCCAGCGCTATTTCGGCAATTACGCCGGGGCCGCCGGCTGGCACCTGGCGCCGGGCCTGGCCGATGGCCGGCCGGCGCTGCTGGTGCGCGACCCGCGCGATCCGGCGGCGCGGCCCGGCTATTTCGTCCTGCTCGACTGGACGGGCGACCGGATCACGGGCATCCGGGATTTCCGCTATGCCGCCTATGTGGCCGACGGCGCGGGTCTGCAGGCGGCCTGACGGGAACCTCCTACGGCTTGTTCGCCGCGTCCTCTGCCGCCAGCAGGGCGCCCAGCCGGTCGAGCTGGCGTTCCGCCAGGCTGCGTCGCTCCGCTATCCAGTCGGCCAGCCCTTTGAACCCATCGGGGTCGAGCCGGCAGGTCCGCACCCGTCCGATCTTCTCGGTACGGATCAGGCCGCATTCCTCCAGCACGCGCAGGTGCTGGACTATTGCCGCGAGCGTCATGTCGAACGGCTTCGCCAAGTCGCTGACCGTGGCCGGGCCACGGCCCAGCCGCTCGACGATGGCCCGCCGCGTCGGTTCGGCAAGCGCCCGGAAGCTGCCGTCTATGGCGGAAAGATCGAGCATGGGTCTGGGTACGATCCGGGCGGCGAAACTGTCAAGCGGATACTAAAGTGTCTACAAAGAGAACGAACCGTCGACCCCCCGGGATCCGGGCGCCGTCATCAGGGGTTAACCCGGGACTCGTGCCTGGAGTGACCCATGATCGATCGTATCGACCATTTCGTCCTGACCGTCCGCTCGCTCGAGACGACCTGCGCCTTCTACGAGCGCGTGCTGGGCTTCGAGCGCTTGACCGATCCGGGCCGGCCCACCGCATTGGTGTTCGGCGGGCAGAAGATCAACCTGCACGAGGTCGGCCATACCTTCGAGCCGAAGGCGGCCGTCCCTACCCCCGGTGCCGGCGACTTCTGTCTGATCACACGCCAGCCGATCGAGCAGATCGAGGCCCGGCTCGCGGCCTGCGGCGTGGCGATGGAGCTGGGGCCGGTGACACGCAGCGGCGCGCAGGGCCCGATGACCTCGGTCTATTTCCGCGACCCCGACGGCAACCTGGTCGAGGTCAGCCGGTACCATGCCGACTGACCCCGGCCGCCGGCAGCCTAGCTGGCAGGCCGCGCCGGGATGTTGAGGCCGCGCGCCACCGCCGGCCGTGCCAGCCCGCGTTCCAGCCAGGCCGGCACGTGGGTCAGCTTGGCATACTCGACCAACTCGCCGGCGCCGTAGAATCCCACCAGGTTGCGCACCCAGCCCAGCATCGAGATGTCGGCGATGGTATAGTCGTCGCCCATGA
The DNA here is from genome assembly GCF_035943795.1 of Aliidongia sp. Taxonomy (NCBI): domain Bacteria; kingdom Pseudomonadati; phylum Pseudomonadota; class Alphaproteobacteria; order Rhodospirillales; family Dongiaceae; genus Aliidongia; species Aliidongia sp. Next base: position 14,639 of record NZ_DASZBY010000134.1, read on the forward strand.
TCCAGGTGCGGCCGGCGAGCCGCGTCTCCAGCACGCCCAGCAGGCGCTGCGATTCCGCCCGATAGCGTTCGAGCGGCCGCTTGTCCTCGTACTCGCGGCCGGCGAATTTGTGGAAGAACCCCAGTTGACCGAACATCGGTCCGACCGCCGCCATCTGGAAGAACACCCATTGGATGGTCTCGTAGCGCAGCGCCGGATCGGCCGGCAGGAACTTGCCGGTCTTCTCGGCCAGATACAGCAGCATGGCCCCCGATTCGAACAGGGCCAGCGGCTTGCCGCCCGGCCCATCGGGATCGATCATCGAGGGGATCTTGCCGTTCGGATTGAGCGACAGGAATTCCGGCGTCCAGCTTTCGTTCTTGCCGATGTCGATCAGGTGAACCTCATAGGGCAGCCCGATCTCCTCGAGCATGATCGAGACCTTGACCCCGTTGGGCGTCGGCAGGGAATAGAGCTGCAACCGCTCCGGATGCTGGGCCGGCCAGCGGGCCGTGATCGGAAAGGCGGAGAGATCGGACATGCGGGGGGACCCTCGGAAGAGAAAATCGGTTGGACGATAGCCGCGCGGCCGCTGCTGGACAATCGCCAGAAGAAAGGGGTAGCTCCTCTTTCCCGCGAGTGAACCAAACCGCGCGGCCGGGCGTTTCCCGGGCCGGGGCGGGAGGAATTCGACCGGACCCGTCCTCCAAGGAACCAGGCCCGCCATGCTCGACGCCGCCTTCGCCCTGATCGGCACGACTGCCGCCGTCTATGCCCTGCTGCTCATCACCTATTTCACCACCGGCTGGCTGTTCTTCAGCAACGACCCCGCCCGTGCCGACAAGATCCAGCCCGGCCGGGCACTAGCCGCCGAGAAGGTGCGGCGCGACATCCGGCAGAGCGTTCGCTCGCTCGCCAGCATCGCGCTGATGTTCTCGATCGGGCACGTGCTCTATGCGCGCTACCACATCGGCTTCGCGGCATGGCCGACCAGCGTCTGGTCGGTCGTGGCGTCGTTCGTGCTGTCGATGCTGGCCTACGACACCTGGTTCTACTGGATGCACCGGCTGCTGCATTCGCGGCGGCTGTACCGGCGGATCCATCGCTGGCATCACCTGAGCCTGCCGTCGGTCGCCTGGTCGAACAACAGCGACACCCTGCTCGACAACCTGTTCCTGCAGTCCTATTGGCTGGCCGCCCACCTGATCGTGCCGGTCGCCCCGCTCGTGCTGCTGGTCCACAAGCTGTACGACCACGTCAGCGGCATCATCGGCCATTCCGGCGTCGAGCATGGCGGCGGGATCTGCTGGCCGCCGTCGCCGATGAACAGCGTCACCCACCACGACCAGCACCACCGGTTCTTCAACTGCAACTACGCGCCGCATTTCACCCTGTGGGACCGGCTGATGGGCACCCTGCACCCAAGCCACGATGCGGAGCTGAAGGACAATCTGCGCCGCCGCCGCGCGCCGGTCAGCGCCCCGACCGGTTCGGCCGGAAGCCCGCAGCCTTGACGTCGCGCTGGCATGCATAGGCGCCGGTCTTGGTAGCGCCGTAATTGTCCTGGCCGCGGTAGTAATAGACCCGCGTGCCGAGATCGACCCAGACCACGACCTCGCCCGGGCAATGCTCCTCGGCCGCCGGCCGGGTCGGATATTGCGCGACGTCGGCGGCGAGAGCCGGGGCGCTGCCGGCGACCGGCAGCAGACCCGCCAGCCCGGCTACGCACAAGGTGCAGAAGATGCGCTCCATCGTCGGAACCCTCCGAGCGGTTTGGAACGGAGAATAGCATGGGACGGTGCCGGTCGGTCAGGGCGTCGGCATGCCCCTGCGCAACGCGACCTCTCCGGCGCCGCCGCCGTCCGGCAGAGCGGCGATCGGATCGCCACGGCAGTGAGCCCGGCTCCCCGTAGTGCCGCAGACCATCCTCCGCGGAACCGAGATCCGCGCCGTCGCCGTTAAACTGCGCGACCAGATCCAGCAAATTACGTCGCTCACCATTGTCGCAATCGGTCAATCTCGAACGTCCTCTGTCTGTGATCGGTCTTTGGAGGGAACCCCGGGAATGAACGACAGGCATTATCGATGGGTCATCGTCGCGGCCGGCGGAATGCTCGGCTGCGTGGCGATCGGCGCGATGTTCGCGCTTCCGGTGTTCATCTCGCCGATGGCGCAGACCACGGGCTGGTCGCGCACCGGCATCTCGAGCGCCATGACGATCGGCTTTCTGGCCATGGGCCTGGCGAGCGTCGGCTGGGGCGCGCTCGCGGACCGTTTCGGTGCGCGCGCCATCGTGCTGGTGGGGTCGCTCCTCCTCGCGCTCAGCATCGCGCTCGCCAGCCGCGCCCAGTCGCTGATCGAATTCCAGCTGGTCTTCGGGCTGCTGGTCGGTCTCGCCACCTCCGCGATCTTCGCGCCGATGATGGCCACGGTCGCCGGCTGGTTCGACACCCATCGCAGCCTCGCCGTCTCGCTGGTTTCGGCGGGGATGGGCATGGCCCCGCTGACGATGGCGCCGCTCGCCGCCTGGCTGATATCGCGATACGACTGGCGAACGGCCTTCCTGCTGATTGCGGTCGTGGTCGTCGGCCTGATGGTGCCCGCGGCGCTGCTGGTGCGGCGGCCGCCGGCGCTGGCCGCGCCCGGCGGCACCGTCCCGGCGAACGCTGGAATTGGGTCGGAGATGACCGTGGCACGGGCAGTACGATCGCCCCAGTTCATCATCCTGATGCTGACGAATTTCTGCTGCTGCGCCACCCATTCCGGGCCGATCTTCCATACGGTCAGCTACGCGATCACCTGCGGCATCCCGGCGATGACCGCCGTCTCGATCTACAGCCTCGAGGGCTTGGCGGGCCTGGGCGGCAGGGTCGCGTTCGGCCTGCTGGGCGACCGGTTCGGCGCGAAGAACGTGCTCGTCGCCGGCCTGTTCGTGCAGGCGCTTGGCGCGCTCGGCTATTTCTTCGTCCGTCAACTCGGTGAATTCTACGCCGTGGCGGCGCTGTTCGGCTTCACCTATGCCGGCGTGATGCCGCTCTACGCCGTGCTCGTGCGCGAGAATTTCCCGCTGCGCATGATGGGCACCATCATCGGGGGCACCGCGATGGCGGGCAGCCTGGGCATGGCCGCCGGGCCACTCGCCGGCGGCTGGATCTACGACACTTATGCGACCTATGGATGGCTCTATGTCGCCTCGTTCGGCATCGGGATCGGCGCCTTCCTGATCGCCTCGACCTTCAAGCCCTTTCCCCGGCCGATCGCCATCCCGGCCGGTCGAGGCCAGTCCGCGTCGTGACCGCCGGCGGTTAAGCGAGCAGGGCGTCCAGTTCCGCGAGGGCCTGGCGGATCGCCTCCGCGTCGGACGCGAAATCCCGCGCGGGGTCGACCGGGCCGCCCTTGATCATCTCGTGGGTCAGCGTGATGCCCGGCATCGTCGCCACCGGGCGCATCTTGAGGCCCTCGGTCACCTGCCTCAACTGGGTGGCGCACTTGCCGCCGCCATGGCCGCCGTAGCTGACGATGGCGACCGGCTTGCCGACCCATTCCGCATACAGATGGTCGATCGCGTTCTTCAGCGCGGCCGGGTAGCCCCAATTGTATTGCGGGGTGACGAACACGAACCCGGCGGCACTGGCGACCTTGCGGCTCCAGGCCAGCGTGTGCTCCCGCGCGTAGGCGCCGCGCGCCGGAATGCCGGGCTCGTCGTCCATCGGCAGCGGCCAGTCGGCCAGATCGACCAGCTCGTAGGCGAGACCGTTCGACGCCCGGCCGATCTCCATGACCCAGGCCGCGAGCCTGGGGCAGAGCCGGCCGGCGCGGATGCTTCCCATGATGACCTGGACCCTGGGGGCGGTCGCGATTTTCTCTGACATGGCGACTCCTATGTGTGTATTATGCACATAATAGGAGATCCGACATGGCGTCAACGGAAAATGTGCATAATACACACATAGGCGGTCAACTGAGGCAACTGCACGGGGCGCTGCTGGACATCGTCGGCGTCATGAACCGGCCGCAGCGCGACGAAACGCTGATCAAGGCCGCCGGCATTCCGCTCGATCGCGCGCTGTTCCCGCTGCTGGTCGGCATCGAACGCTTCGGGCCGATCGGCGTCGTGGAACTCGCCGATCGCGCCGGCCGCGACTACACGACGGTGAGCCGGCAGGTAGCGAAACTGGAAAGCCTGGGCCTGGTCGCGCGCCAGGCGGGCGCCGCCGACCGCCGCGTGCGCGAGGCGGTGATCACGCCAAAAGGCAAGGTCATGACCGACGCCGTCGACACGGCGCGCGACCGGATCGGCCGCGCGATCTTCAAGACATGGCCGGCCGGAGAGATCGACGACCTGGTGCGCCTGATGCGGAAATTCGCCGACGCCGTGAGGGTCGATCCGGCCGGGGCTTGAATTCTGAGGCGTCTTCCCGCTCTTTTCACTTCCCGCCCCGGAAACCCATCTCGATTTTTCATGCCCGCCCGTCCCATTCTCCGCCCGTGCGGCGCATGAGCCGCTCCGGGATTGATCTCGTCATGGATGCGTGGGGGGTGCGGTGAGGCTCGCGGAATCGGCCGGCCCGGTGGATCCGGTATCGGCGACGGCCTTGCGGCGCTTTCTGCTGCGGCTCGGCCTGTTCGCGCTGTTCGCCGCCCTGGCTGGTCACGACCGGCTGCATGTCTTCATCGGCATGGCCGATCTCGCGGCAATCTTCACCTGCGTCGGCGCGCTGTTCACCCGGGCACCGATGGGACGCGGGCCGCTCAACCCCTGGGACGAGGCCCTCGCCTTCTTCGCACTTCGCTGCCTCGCCGCCGCCACGCTGGCGCAGGGTCTTTAGGGGGCGTGAGCCCGGAAGCTTTTACGACGCTTCCTCCATCAACCGCTCCATGGCGTACGACGGCACGTATCCCGGCAATTCATTTCCCGTCGGGCGGATCCGTCGAAACAGGTTCTGTCGTGCCCGGGTATCCAAGATGCCGCCGGATTTTCTGAAACCGAAGACATAGGAGCCGGTTTCCGCCGGCTAGGTGCCGATGATCGGTCCGAGTTCCTTGTCCGAAAGATGGGCAACGGAAGCTACCGTCCCGACGATCTCGGCCACCAGATCGTCGAACTGCGCCTGCAGCAACAAGGTGATACGGTCGAAATCCTCACAGAATTCCTCGGGCAGATCGTCGCCGCCCGCCATGGCCTCCCACATCGCGAGCGGCCCGCGCCGCTTCCAAACCCTCGATCAGCCGATCGAAATCCAACGTTCGGGCCGGGTGACGCACTACGACCGGCTTCGGTTCGTCCGACATTCAATGACCCTTCGTCATCTGCTCGGCAGGACTATAGCCATACTTCCACCGCTCCTGGAATTCCTTGCGGGCCGACCGCTCGACAATGTCCGATGGGGATGAAGCGACCTGCGGGCGCCTACCAACAGGGAGCATCTCGCCGTCCGGCCCCGGTTGGCCGCGGCGAGCAGCAAGAGGAAAGAGCCGTCCCGATGGCGACCAACCCGCAGACCAAATCCAAGCCGGCGCCCCGGCCCGACGCGGCCGAGGCCGATGCCGGTTTCGCGCCCATGGTGCTGGCGCGCCTCGGCCATGGCGCGCGCGCCGGCGAGATCGACCGCTTTCGTGCCGCGGGCTATAGCACCTGGCTCGATGAGCAGCTGGCGCCGCCGCCCGGCGACGATCCGGCGGTGGCGGCGAAGCTGGCGCGGCTGACGTTCCGCATCAAATACAACGAGGGCAAGGACAAGGCCTGGCCGGCGGTCGACGAACTGCGGCCGCTCGGCACGCTGGGCCAGCCGATCGAGGCGGTCTGGCCGATGCTGGCCGAGCGCGACAAGCATGACGGGCAGGAACGGCGCCGGCCGCTGATGGAGGTGATGGTCGCGACCGTGGTGCGCGCGGCCGATGCGCGCTATCAGCTGCGCGAGGTGCTGGCCGGGTTCTGGCACGATCATTTCAACGTCGACGCCTGGGACCAGGAACAGGTTATGGCGGCACTGCCGACCTATGACCGCGACGTGATCCGCGCCCATGCGCTCGGCAATTTCCGGGCGTTCCTGGAGGCGGTCGCGAGCTCGACCGCCATGCTCTATTACCTGTCGAACAAATCGTCGCGCGCGGGTTCGGCCAACGAGAATTTCGGCCGCGAGCTGTTCGAGCTGCATACGCTCGGCGCCGACGCCTATCTCAACGACAAGTACGACCGCTGGCGCGAGGTGCCGGGCGCGCTGAAGGGCCAACCCACGGGCTATATCGACCAGGACGTCTATGAATCCGCCCGCGCCTTCACCGGCTGGACGGTCGAGGACGGCACCGGGCTGGACGGCCGGCGCAAGCTGCCCAATACCGGCAAGTTCGCCTATGTCGAGACCTGGCACGACGGCTATCAGAAGCGCGTGCTGGCGACCGAGTTCGACGCGTTCCAGCCGGCCATGGCCGACGGGCGCAAGGTGCTGGACCTGGTGGCCTATCACCCGGCAACCGCCCGGCACCTGGCCCACAAGCTAGTCGTGCGCCTGGCGGGAGAGAATGCGTCGGCGGCGCTCGTGGCCCAGGCGGTCGCGGTCTGGACCAAGCAGGCCCACGCGCCGGACCAGATCGCGCAGGTGGTGCGCGCGATCGTGAGTTCGCCAGAATTCAAGGCGTCGCGCGAGGTCAAGGTACGTCGTCCGCTGGCGCTGGTCGCGGGTTTCGCGCGCGCGACCGACCTCGACCTGACGCCGACCGAGCCGCTGCTGAACGGCATCGCCAATGCCGGCCAGCGGCTGTACGGTTATGCCCCGCCGACCGGCCTGCCCGACCGGCGCGACATCCTGCTGGGCACCAACGCCATGCGGCAGCGCTGGCAGCTGGTGCTGGCCCTGGCCGAGAATGCCTGGGGCACCGGCGTGATCCAGCCGGCGCGTCTGATGGGGCCGGCCGCGACCACGCCGCGCGCGGCCGCCGCCTTCTGGCTCAGCGCCTTGACCGGCGCCTATGACCCGATGCAGATCGAGGCGCTCGTCTCCGGGCTCGGCTGGCCGCCCGACGTGCCGTTGCCGCCCGGCCAGCCCAACACCCAGAAGCAGCTGGCCCGCATCGCCGGCCTCGCCGCCATGGCCCCGGGGTTCCAGACATGTTGAGCGATTCTCGCTTCAAAGCCTCGTTACTCAGCAGACGCACCATCCTCGGCGGCGGCATCGCCGGTGTGGCGGCCGGATTGCTGCCGGTGCCGGGCCTGCGCAACCTCGCCTTCGCCGGCCCGGGTCCGGACCGGCCGTTGCTGATCGTGGTGCATCTGCGCGGCGGTTGCGACGGGCTGAACCTGATCTCGCCGGCTTCGGACCCGGATTTCATCGAGGCGCGGGCGAGCGAGCTGCGCGTGGCGGTCGATGGGCCCGACGCCGGTCACGCGCTGGCCAACGGCCCCGACGCCAAGGTCGATTTCCGCCTGCATGCCCAGGCCGGTGGAATGGCGGAGCTGTACCAGGGCGGCCAGCTCGCCTTCCTCCATGCCGTGGGCCTGACCGACGGCACGCGCAGCCATTTCGTCGCGACCGACATGATCGAGCGCGGCGTCGCCGATGCCGCGAGCCTGAACCGCTTGAACGACGGTTGGCTTTCGCGCGCGCTCGCGGTCGACGGCCCGCCGCGGGGCCTGGTCGCGGCCTCCGCCAGCGGAGCGGTGTCGGGCGAGCTCGCGGGCCTCCCGTCGGCCATCGCCGTGCCCAGCCTCGACGGCGGCCTCGCCCCGCCGGGGGGCCCCCAGGCGGCGGAAGTATTGAAGCGGCTCTATGCCTTCACCGCCGGCGACGTCGGCGTGGCCGGGCGCGATGCGCTCGGTGCCATGGCGACGATCGACGGCCGCCTGCCGCGCGATGCCCAGGGCCACATCCAGGGCTATCAGGCCGAGGCGCATGTCGACTACGGCCCGGCCGCGGAATTCGGCCGGCCGCTGAAGGCCCTGGCCCAGCTGATCAAGATGGACGTCGGCCTGCAGGCGGCAACGGTCGACATCGGCGGCTGGGATACCCACGAATACCAGCCGGGCCGGTTCAGGGCCGCGGTCGACCATCTGTCGAACGGCCTCGCGCAATTCTGGAACGACATGGCGCGCTACCACGACCGGATGGTGCTGGTCACGCTCACCGAATTCGGCCGCCGCCTGCGCTCGAACAAGAGCCAGGGCACCGATCATGGCCGGGCCGGCGTCATGGCCGTGCTGGGTGGCAAGGTGCGCGGCGGCCGCTTCTACGGCGCTTGGCCGGGCATGGCGCCGGACAAGCTGGACGAGGGCGTCGACCTGGCCGTCGCGACCGACTATCGCCGCGTGCTGACCGAAGTGCTGGAGATGCGCGAGGGCAGGCGCCTGCCGGCCATCTTCCCGGCCTATGCCTATCCCGGGCCGCTCGGCCTGTTCGGGGCGCTACCGACCAAGGCTTGAGCGCGACCCGCGACCGGCCCATACTCGACGATGATCGAGGCAAGGTCGGGGAGGCGGGATGCGCAGTCACCATGACATGGGCGGGCTCGAAGCGGGGCCGGTCGAGGCGACCGAGCACGACTACGCGCCCTGGGAAAAGCGGGTCGACGCCCTGATGATGCTGCTGTCGGCGCGCGGCCTCTTGAAGGTCGACGAGCTGCGCCGCAACGTCGAGGCGCTGGGGGCCGAGGCCTACGACACCATGAGCTATTACGAGCGTTGGATCTCGTCGATCACCGCGACCCTGATCCAGCGCGGCGTGATCAATTCCGACGAGTTGGGCCGACGCATGGAAGAGATGAAAGCCCACCATGCGGCGGAGCCGTCGGCATGAGCGACGCCCTGCCCGCCCGCTTCGCGCCGGGCGACCGGGTCACGGTCCGCGTGGCCTATCCGCCCGGCCATCTGCGCACGCCCTTCTACGCGCGCGGCGCCTCGGGCACGATCGAGCGCCTGTGCGGTGCCTTCGCCAACCCGGAGGAGCTGGCGTTCAACCGGTCCGGCCTGCCGGCCCAGCCGCTCTATCGCGTGCGCTTCCGCCAGGCCGACCTGTGGGACGATTATGCCGGACCCGAGCGCGACACCGTCGAGATCGAGATCTATCAGCATTGGCTGGAGGCAGCGCCATGAGCGGCGAGCATCACGACCATCATCACGACCATGGGCACGACCACGCGCATCCCCACGCCCCGCCGCCGGATGCCGATGGCACGCTCAGCCATTACCAGGCGATGGAGCTGGCGGTCACCGCGCTGCTGATCGACAAGAACGTCTTCAGCGCCGACGACATGCGCCGGCAGATCGAGGCGATGGACGCGCGCCATGCCGGCCTGGGCGGCCGCCTGGTCGCCCGCGCCTGGCTCGATCCAGCGTTCAAGGACCGCGCGCTGGCCAACGGCAGCGCCGCCGCGCTCGAGATCGGCCTGGAAATCGGGCCGCTGAAGCTAATCGTGGTCGAAAATACGCCGGCGGTACATAACGTCATCGTCTGCACGCTCTGCTCCTGCTATCCGCGCATGCTGCTGGGCCTGCCGCCGGACTGGTACAAGAGTCGCGCCTATCGCAGCCGCGTGGTGCGCGAACCCCGTGCCGTCCTCGCCGAGTTCGGCACCCGGATCCCGGACGACATCGAGCTGCGCGTCCATGATTCGACCGCCGACATGCGCTACCTGGTGCTGCCGCGCCGACCGGCTGGCACGGAGGACTGGGACGAGGCACGGCTGGCGGCACTCGCCACCCGCGACAGCATGATCGGCGTCGCCCTCGCCTCGTCGCCGAATTAATAGGCTGTTGGGGATTTGTCATTAATCTTAAACAGCGCCCCCGTGAGTTTGAGGAGATGAACTTTGCGCAGTCGTTGGCAATATACGCCGACGTCCGACCATGCAGCGGTGCCGGTGGCAGCCGGAAGCCCGGCGCCTTTGCCAGCCGGCGAACCCATGCCCTTGCCTGCCGTGCCGGTTGCGCCCATCCCCCAGCCTGCCACCGAGAGCCGTCCCTGCGCCAAGGCTGACGCGGGTCCAACGCCCGCGCCCACGGCCACCGCCGACAAGACTGGGAATCCGCGCTGGGAGCAGCTGGTCGCGCTCATTGCCAAGCTGCCGCCCGAAAAGGCCGACAAGTTGCGCGCCATGCTGGGCGGCGACAGCCTGGTGATCGCCAGTTCCGCCGGGTTCGGCCAGGTCCTCCAGGCGCTCGAGCTGCGCCGTGAAGGCGATCGGGGCCAGGAGACCAGCGAGCCGCTGATGCGGCGGATCTGCCATCTGCTCGAACCGTTCCTGGTCAACCTCACGGAACTCGACAGCGCGGGCGTGATCCGGCGCCAGTCGCTGGTGCCCTGGTGGGAAGCGTCGATCGCGCAATCGCCGGTGCTGCGCGACATCGACCAGCAATATCAGCGCGCGACCAAAGCCAAAATCTCGGCCGAGATGGAGCGGCTGGAAGAAGAAGCGATGGCGGAGCTGGCGGAACGGGCCAAGACGCTCACCATCCGGAACACCGCCCAGTCGGTCATCGAGGACGTCCGCCGCATCGGCATCGTGCTGGCCGGCGGCCTGCCGCTGGCGAAGGCGCTGCGCGACCTCGGCATCGAGGGACCGCCCAGCGCCGACGGCATCGAGCTGGACAGCGTGCTGGTCCGCCGCTTCGGGCAGGCCTACGAGGCGCTCGGCGTCGATCACAAATTCGATCCGGTCTGGCTGGGCCACGCGGTCATGAACCACCTGTCCAAGCCTTGGGAGGTCGTTACCCTGATCCACCGGGTCACCGGCAGCACCGACATCCAGATGCTGGAGCAGACCGAGCTGGCGCCGCTGATCGACCGGACCATCAACCAGCTGGTCTCGGTCGCGGCCGAGGCAACCCGGGCGATCAAGGACGCAGCGCGCCAGAAGAAAGCCGACGGGATCGAGGCCGCGACCCGGAATGCCAATCTCTATTTCGACCTGGCCGAATCGATCGCGCGCGAAATCAAGCTCGAACGAACCTCGCAATGGGGCCAGTCCTACATGACTTCGCGCAAGGCACTCTCCGACCTCATCCCCGACAAGCTCGGGGAGTTCGAGGAGACGGTCACGGATTTCCTGGACGATTGGACGCCCGACACGCATGGGCGGGACGATCATCCAGGCTTCCTCAATGCGGTGGCGGCAGCCGACTTCATCGGTTTCATGAAATTGCGGGCGGCCCGCCACGGCTTCGGCATGCCGTTCGCCAATCTGGAGCGGCGGATGCAGGACGCGCTGGGCCGCTCGATGAAGCGACCGCCGCGCGATACGCTCGACCCCTGGCCCGCGCAGAAGCGCCGGCTGCTGCAGGGCCTGCGCCTGATCTGAACCCCTTTGTCAAAGCGGTACCCCGGTCGCACCTTCAGGCAGGGCGACGTGCGCGAGGATAGGACGGCGAAATGGAACGATCGATTGGGATGATCTGCGCCGCGATGGCGGCCCTGACCCTGGGGGGTACGGCACTGGCCGCATCCCAGCAGGCAGCCGCTCCCGTGATCACGGTCGATCGGGTGCAGGCAATGGCTCGCCCCTATGACGAGGCGGCGGACGCGCACCAGTCCCTGGCCGCAGCACTCGCCGCCGCCAAGGCGTCGGGCAAGAAGGTGCTGGTCGATTTCGGCGCGAACTGGTGCCCGGATTGCCGTGCCCTCGGCGGCATCATGAGCGTCGACAAGGTCCAGGCCTATGTCGCGGCCCATTACGAGGTCGCCGTCATCGACGTCGGCCGGTTCAACAAGAACCTCGACATCGCCGCCGCCTACGGCGTCAAGATCCATGGGATCCCGACCGTGATGGTGATCGATCCGGCCAGCAACCAGGTGCTGAACCGCGACGGGCTCGAAGCACTGGGCGACGCCGGCACCATGCCGGCGCAGGCGGTGGTCGATCAGCTCGTGACCTGGACCGAACGCCCGGCAAGCTGATTTCCGGTCGGCTCTACGCCGCGCGGATCTGGGAAAGGAAGTCCTCGACCTTGCGTTCGAGCGTGTCGGACTGGTGGGACAGTTCGCCGGCGGCGTTCAGCACCTGACCGGCGGCGGAGCCGGTCTCGCCGGCCGCGAGCGTGACCGCGCCGATCT
>NZ_DASZBY010000135.1:0-23247 GCF_035943795.1 Aliidongia sp.
CCGGATGACGGTTTTGCGTCAATCGGCGAGCGCGGCAGCGACGACCTTGGCCGCATCGCCGGGCGTGCCCGGGCTGGTGCGCAGGGGTATTTCCTTCAGGAAGAACAGGATGACAAGAGCGAGGAGCGACAGCGCCGCGGACATCATGAAGACGTCGTGGAACGACTCGGCAATCGCCGTTGCCACGGCCGGCCGCAGATCGGCCGGTACGGAGCCGATGGCCTCGGGGCCGGCATGCATCAACTCGGTACCGGGCGAGGCACCCAGCACGGCACTGCCCGGGACGCGCAGGATCAGCCCGTTCAAACGGGCGAGCAGTACGGCGCCGAACAACGCCACGCCAAACGATCCGCCCATCGAACGGAAGAAGGTGATGGAGGCGGTCCCGCTGCCGATGTCGCGCGCGTCGACGGAGTTCTGTATGGCCACGAGCAGCGACGGCATGATCAGACCGATGCCGAGACCGTTCACCGCCAGGTAGACGCCGGCCAAAGGCAGCGGCGTAGCGCTCGTCACCGTCGTGAGCAAGCAGAGGCCGGTGATGCTGACCGCCAGTCCGATCATCGGAAACGGCTTGTAGCGGCCGGTGCGAGCGACCATCTGTCCGGCACTGATGGCGCCCACGACCGTGCCGGCGGTCAGTGGGATCAACATGAGCCCGGAAGCGTCGGCCTGCATCGAATAAACCAGCTGCAGGAACAGCGGCATGAAGACGATGCCGCCCAGCATGCAGATCGACATCAGCAGATTGGCTGCATTCGCGACCACGAATACCCGATTGTGGAACAGGCGCGGCGGCAGGATCGGTTCGCTCGCATGACGCTCCTGAAAGATGCAGCCGACGAACAGCACCACGGCGCCGGCGGCCAGCGCCTTGATCGCGAGCGAATCCCACGGCACTTCCTCGCCGCCCATGGTCGTGATCAACAGCACGCAGCAGACCGCGGAGACGATCAGGATGGCGCCCAGATAGTCGATCTTGTGGCGCAGCCGTTTGGCCGCCAGCCGCTTCAGCGTGGCCTGCGAGGCGATGAGCGCGCCGATGCCGATCGGCAGGTTGATCCAGAAGACCCAGCGCCAAGTCAGATGATCGACGAACAGGCCGCCCAGCACCGGGCCCACCACGCTCGCCGCCGCGAACACGCTGGCGATATAACCCTGGTAGCGTCCGCGTTCACGCGGCGAGATGACATCGGCGATGGTCGCATGCGCCATGGCCAGCAGACCGCCGCCGCCCAAACCCTGAAGCGCCCGGAATACGATCAGCTGAACCATCGTGTCGGCCAGTCCGCACAGCAGGCTGGTCAGCACGAACAGGCTGATCGCGATCTGCAGCATCAATTTGCGGCCATAGAGATCGGACAGCTTGCCATAGATCGGCGTGACGGCGGTCGCCGTCAGCAGATAGGCCGAGACGACCCAGGACAGATGGCCAACGCCCTGCAGATCCGCCGCCATGCGCGGCAGGGCGGTGGCGACGATGGTCTGATCGAGCGCCGCCAGGAACATGCCGAGCATCAGCCCGGCAATGATGACGATCGTCTCGCGATGGGTGAAGCGGGTTGGGCTCGGCGCTGGCGCGGGTTCGGCGGACAAGTATCGACCTTTCGGACTCGGGACAGCCGCCGCCGCGCGGCCGAGGGCGCGAGGCACGGAAACCCTTACATTACTCAGCAATCAGGATGAACCGATTGTACGGCGGCGGCAGACGCAAAAATCGATATCCTGGGTGCGTTACAGCGCATGGCCGGCAGCTCGCGCGCTCAGAGGTTCGACGAGCGTCGCGGATCTGCTATAGCGACGAGTGTCGGGGCGATGGAGAACGACATGACCGAACAGCCGATGGTCGAACAGAGCGCAACTGCGTCGGCCGGCTATGCCCTGCACAAGTCGCGGTTGTTCGTCTTCGTCGATGTGAAGGAGAAAGCGAGCGCCCGGCAGGTCGTCGAGGGGGCACCGCCATTTACGCTGCAGCGGCGTTTCATCGGTCACGATCTGGCGGCGGTTCATTCGGCCTCGTTCGGTAACCATCCTCTGATTCACCCAGATCAGAGGGACGGCAAGCGTCTCTGGCAAATCGTCGGCGCTGGAGAAAGCGACACCACGAGGAGCGGCGTGTCGCCGGCGCATCGCAAGACAACGGGGCTCGCCATAGCCGACGATCTGCACCCCGCCGTCGTCGCCGCCCTCGGCGGACACGCCGGAAGCGGACCCGGCCGCCGCTTGTCCGCCCTGCAATTGACCCAGGCCGGGCTCAAGCTGGTGAATGGCCAATTTGCGCGACCACCCAACCATGCCCGAGACTGGTCTGCCGCAGACAAGGACTTGTTCGATCCCGGCCGGACGGGGCTGAGCCTCGCCCTCTCACCCTCGGCGCAAGGCCGGTTGAAGACGACAGCCACGGAAATCCTGGTGACGGTCGTCGATGTGATGGCGATCTTTCCGTCCCATTTCGGCCTGATCATCGTCGAACTCAAAGTGCATGCACCGGGACGCGAACAGGTCGAGGCCGGGTGGATCGAGGAGGCGCTGCACATCCTCAGCAACCGCGGGCGGCGCGCGTCCTGCCTGCTCGCCACCTTGAAGCAGCCGACGTCAGGAAGCCTCACCGAACTGATCGCGGCCGTCATCCCGTCGCAGCATTGCCACGTCCCTTCCTGGAACCGCCTCTACACCTACACCGTACTGGTCTTGAACGACTTCACCGGCGCGAACGCGGATGTCGACGCGCTCGCCTTCCGCTGTGCGCGTCACTACACGAAGGACTACAAGCTGAGGCGGGAGGTCGTTGCCGCATCCGTGCAACGGCCGTTCGACTCCGTGGTCCATGTCTTCAGCCTGGAAGGGGGCGCCTCGGTCGTCGATGGTTCGGACCGGTTCATGGGCAGCCAGTTCGTCAGCCGGGTCGAGCATCTCTATCTCTGGCTGGCCGCCCTCGCCTACCATGAGCATATCTACCTGGTGGATCTCGTCCAGAAGCGGGTGCCGATCGCGGCGGGCAGCCAGTCGAACTCCGATCGGATGACGGGCATCATCGGCGATTTCCTTGAATTCCGGCTGCGCCATCGCATGCCGCTCGTCAGCGACATCGAGATGCACAACGAAGTCTATGCGGGGCTTCGAAAAGCCCTCAGGCTCGATACGCTCAGCGACAAGCTCGGGGGCGATGCGACGGCGGTCGAGCGGTTCAATGCGCAGATGGCGGCGACGAACGCGGAGGCACGGCGACATGCCCAGCTGGAAAAGCGCAAGAAGAGCGCCCGCGGCGATGCCTTGCCTTCGGCGGTCATCATCTTCGGCCTGACCTTTCTGGCGTTTTCCAGCCTGGCCGAAAAGATCGAGAAGCTGCTCATGCCCGATCTGGCGGAATCGTGGAAGAACGTCGTCGTCCTTGCCTGCGCCTCCTTCTTCGCAGTGTTGGGTGCGATACTCGAATTCAAGCGCAAGCGGCGGGACGCAGACAAGGATCCGGAGGAAGACGATCGCCTGGAATCAGGGGGTGACTCCGACGGAGGAACGACGCACGAGATCAAGCAGGCGGCCGCGGCCGGCGCCTCGTCGGCCACGCATTAGCTCATCTCGCAGGGCTCAAGCCATCGGACGAGGCGGTGCCGAGTAGGCGCGCAGTGCCGGGACCGATACGATTTCATCTTCCGGCCAGCGCACGGCCGTCAGCGCGCCGCCGAACACGCAACCGGTATCGATGCAGAGGACCCGTCCAAACCGACGCGGCAGGCGCATCGGCGTGTGACCGTGCACGACGAGCGCCGACCCTCGATAGTCGACCGCCCAGTCGCGCCGTTCCGGCAGTCCGAAAGCATCGATTTCGCCCGTCGTATCGCCATAGAGCGCGAAGGCGTCGACCGCGTTTCCGGTCCGCCCGATCATCGCCTCTCGGAGGCCGGCATGGGCCGCGACGAGCGCCCCGTCGTCGAGCCAGAGATGGCGCGGTGCCGTCTCTACGAACGTGCTGAATCGCGCTACGAGCCGTTCGCGATCGAGGTCCGGCAACCGGGCAAGCTGTTCAAGCGTTTCGGCCAGGCCGTGCGACGGCGGGCCTTCGCCGCGGCCGGCGAGACGCCGAACCGCCTTGACGTCGTGATTGCCCGGCACCGCTAAGGCCGTACCGGCGTCCAGCATGTCCAGGACCAGCCGCAACGTCTCCGGAGAATCCGGACCCCGATCGACGAAATCGCCCAGGAACACGACGCGGCGGCCGTCAGGGTGGGACCAGGTCGGCGTGGGCTCGTAACCCAGCCGGCGCAGCAGCGTCGCGAGTTCTTCGGAGCAGCCATGGATGTCGCCGACCAGATCGAAGGGACCCTGTTCCGTCCGGCGGTCGCAGGGCAAGGGCACGCGCTCGATCGATACCGGCCCATCGGCGACATCGATGGTTTCGATGCCTTCCTTGCGGAAGGCGGCCCTGGCACGGGGATCGATCGGCGGCAACAGCAGGGCTGCGCGCGGCGCCCGGTGTCGTTTGGCCAGATGCAGAACCGGTTGCCGGTCGCCGGCGGCCGGGTAGTCGCCGCGCACGACCGCCAGGCCGCGGTCGGCCAGCCGATCCTCCAGCGCCGGATCCTCGCCATCGAAGATTTCCGCCGGAGAAAAATGCGTCGTGAGCAAAGCCTCGCGCGCCGCGGCGGAGCCGCCGAGCAACAACAGCAGCGCGAAATCGGGAATCGCGATGGTCGACATCGGGCAGACCTTACTCCTGCACCTCGGCGATGCCGAACCCGCAAGCCTTGAGCGCGGGCAGCATGTGGCGCGGTGGCGGCGCCGTGACTTCGACCCGGCCCCCGCCCGGCACGTGAAAGGCGATGGCGCGGGCATGAAGATGCAACCGCTCCCCCGGTCCGGCCGGACGGCCATACTGCTCGTCGGCCACGACCGGGCAGCGCAGGAAGGCGCAATGGACGCGGATCTGATGGGTGCGGCCGGTTTCGGGCGTCAGTTCCAGCCAGCTCCGTCCGTCGCCCTGGCCCAGCGTGCGATAGCGCGTCGCCGCCGACTGACCATTCTTGTCGATCACGCTCGACCAGTCGCCGGCACGGCGCACCCGCTTCAGCGGCCGGTCGACCCGGCCCCCGGCCTCGGGCGGCGCGCCATCGACCACGGCCCAATAGGTCTTGTCGACCGCTCCATCCGCGAACAACTGGTTCAGCCGCCGCAGCATCTCGGGCGTCCGGCCGAGCACGAGGCAACCGCTGGTGTCCCTGTCGAGGCGATGGGCGAGGCCCGGCCGGTCGGGCAGGCCCAGACGAAGCGCCTCGAAATGATCCTCCAGGCTCTGGTAGGTGCCCGGCGCCCGGTGCACCACGATGCCGGCCGGCTTGTCGAGCACGAGGATCTCGTCGGAGCGCCAGAGGATGCGGCCGATCAACTCGTCCGGCGTCATCCTAGAGTTCGACGATCAGGCCGTCGTAGCCCGGCTCGACCCCGACCGGTACGAGCCGGCGGATGGTCTCGAAGTCGCTGCTCTGGTCCATGTGGGTGAAGATCGCCCGCCGCGGCTTCACCCGGTCGATCCAGCCGAGCGTCCGCTCCAGATGGCTGTGGGTCGGGTGCGGCGCCTCGCGCAGGCAATCGACGATCCACAGCTCTGTGCCGGCCAGCGCCTCGAACGCAGCATCGTCCAGCCGCACCACGTCGGTCGAATAGGCGAAATTGCCGATCCGGAAACCATAGGACCGGCTGAAGCCGTGGTCCTGTTCGAACGGCACCACGGGAATGCCGGCGGCGAGGAACGGCCCGTCGATCTCGTGAGCGCGGAGCGAGGGCCGATAGAAGTTGTTGGCCGCGGGATCGTCGACCACCGCATAACCGAAGCGCTGGCGGATATCTGCCAGGGTGTCGGCCGAGGCCCAGAACGGGATCTGCGCATCCATCAGGCGATTGACGGCGCGCAGGTCGTCGATGCCATGGGTATGGTCGGCATGGCTGTGGGTAAACAGCAGCGCATCGATGCGGCGGCATTGGGCGGTCAGCAACTGCTGGCGCAGGTCTGGGCCGGCATCGACCAGGATGGTCTTGTGCTGGCCCGTATCGTCGGTCGCATCGATCAGGATAGACGGGCGCAGGCGCCAGTTGCGTGGGTTCGCCGGATCGCACAGGCCCCAGTCGCCGACGGGAGTCGGAACGCCCTGGGAGCCGCCGCAGCCGAGGATGGTGATGCGCAATGCCGTCATGCCGCCCGCGCCGCCTTTGTGAACAGGCGATGGAAATTCCCGGTCGTGGCCTCCGCCAGTTCCTCGGCCGATACGCCCTTCAATGCGGCGATCGCGGCGGCGGTGTGGACGACGAACGCCGGCTCGTTCCGTTTGCCGCGCATCGGTACCGGCGCCAGGTAGGGCGCATCGGTCTCGACCAGCAGCCGGTCGAGCGGCACGGCCCGGACGATGTCGCGCAGGTCGCCGGCATTCTTGAACGTGATGATGCCCGAGAACGAGACATAGAAGCCGAGATCGAGCCCGTGCATCGCCAGGTCGCGGCCGGAAGTGAAGCAATGCAGCACGCCGGCGAGGCGCCCGCCGTCGCTTTCCTCGGTCAACAGCCGGGCGGTATCCGCGTCGGCCTCGCGGGTATGGACCACCATGGGCACGCCGGCCCGCTTGGCCGCGCGCGCATGGGTCCGGAACACCTCGGCCTGGCGGTCGCGCGGCGCATAGTCGTAGTGATAGTCGAGCCCGCACTCGCCGATGCCGATGACCTTGGGATGGTCGGCGAACGCGACCAGCGCCGCCTCGTCCGTATCGGGCTCGCTTGCCGCCTCGTGTGGATGGATGCCCACGGTGCACCAGATGTCCGGATCGGTCTCGGCGATCGAGCGGATCGTCGGGAACTCGGTAATCTTGGTGCAGATCGTCACCATCGTGCCGACGCCGGCCCGCCGGGCCCGGGCGACGACCTCGCCGCGCTCGGCAGCGAAATCGTCGAAATCGAGATGGCAATGGCTGTCGACCAGCCGGGGCAGCGCGCTCATGCCTTGGGCGTCTCGATCCGCGGGAACACGCCCTGCGGCGCAGGCAAGGGCGTGCCGGCTGCGATCGGGCCATGCGCGATCGCAGCGAAATCCCGGGCGTCGGCCGGGATCGCCAACTGATCCAGGATCTTGACGCCGGCATCGGGCATGACCGGTTGCACCAGGATGCCCAGGATGCGGATCACCTCGACCAGCACCGCCAACACCGTTGCCATACGGACGAGATCGGTCTTCTTCAGGGTCCAGGGCGCCTGCTGGTCGATATAGAGGTTGGCCCCATCGCTGACCGCCCAGATCTGCGCCAGCGCCTGATGAAGCTCGCACTTTTCCATCGCAGCCCGCAGGCTGGGCAGCAAGGCCCGCGCCTGTCCCAGCAGTGCCTCGTCCTCCGCCGACAGATCCCCCAGCGCCGGGGCGGCGGCGGCACAATTCTTCTGCACCTGGCTGAGGACGCGCTGCATCAGGTTGCCGAGGTTGTTCGCCAGGTCCGCATTGATCCGGTTGATCATCGCCGTCTTGGAAAAATCGCCGTCCTGACCGAACGGCACCTCGCGCAGCAGGAAATAGCGGGTCTGGTCGAGCCCGTAGGTCTCGATCAGGTCGAAAGGATCGATCGTGTTGCCGAGCGACTTCGAGATCTTCTGGCCCTCGTTCGTCCACCAGCCATGGGCGAATACGCCCTGTGGCGGCGGCAGCTCGGCCGCCATCAGGAACGCCGGCCAATAGACCGCGTGGAAGCGCACGATGTCCTTGCCGACGACATGGAGATTGGCCGGCCAGAAGGTCTTGTAGGCCTCCGCGTCCATGTCGGGATAGCCGACGGCGGTGATGTAATTCGTGAGCGCGTCGAGCCAGACGTACATTACATGCGCCGGATCGTTCGGCACCGGCACGCCCCAGCGAAAGCTGGTGCGCGAGACCGACAGGTCGCGCAGGCCCGACTTCACGAAACTCACCACTTCGTTTCGCCGCGCGTCCGGGCCGATGAAGCCGGGGTTTTCTTCGTAGAATTTCAGCAGCTTGTCGCCCCAGGCCGAGAGCTTGAAGAAATAGCTGGGTTCCTCGACCCATTCGACCGGCGCGCCGGTCGGCGCCTTGCCGTCGATCAGGTCGGCCTCGGTGTAGAACGCCTCGTCGCGGACCGAATACCAGCCGGAATAGGAGCCGAGGTAGATCTCGCCGCGATCGATCAGCCGCTGCCACAGCGCCTGGCACGACGCGATATGGCGCGGCTCGGTCGTGCGGATGAAATCGTCGTTCGAGATGTTGAGCGCGCGCGCCAGCACGCGGAACTGCTCGGAAACCTGGTCGCAGAAGGTCAGCGGATCGATGCCGGCGGCGGCGGCCGATTTCTCGACCTTTTGGCCATGCTCGTCCGTTCCGGTCAGGAAATGCACCCGGCGCCCGTCCAACCGCATGAAGCGGGCCATCACGTCGCACGCCAGCGTCGTATAGGCGTGGCCGATATGCGGCTTGTCGTTCACGTAATAGATCGGCGTGGTGATGTAAAATGGCCGCCCGTCGGGCATCCTGCTCTCCCGGTTCATGGAGCCCGTCCGACGGCCCCGGGAACGTCAGCGCGCGGCCGCACCCAAGGTGAAGAAGGCGTCGAGCACGACCTGCTTGCGATCGAGATTCACGGCGTCCGCCCGCCCGAACAGGGCCCGCAGGTTTTCCCACACCTCAACCCATTGATCAAGGCGGCCGAACCCTGCCATGCGCCGCATCAGCGTGCCCTCGCCCGGCAGCACCTCGCGTGACGTGCCCTCGGCGGCCCCCGCCACCATGCGCGCCAGGAAATCGACCAGCAGGTCGGTCAGCGTGCGATAGAGTTCCTCCGCCTCGCCGCGCGCCACCGCATCGGCGAGGCGATGCAGACGGACACCGTCGAGCTTGGGCAGGGTGTCGAGCAGCCCGACCATCTCGCGATACAGCACCAGCCCTTCGGCATCCGCCAGCTCGAGCGCACGGCCGACCGAGCCATCGGCCATGCGCGCCAGGATCGCGGCATCGTCGGCGGCGAGGTCCGGTCGATGGTCCCGCAACAGCCGCACCACCTCTTCGGCGGCGAGCGGCTGCAGGAACAGCTTGCGGCAGCGCGAGCGGATGGTCGGCAGCAGGCGGCCCGGGGCATGGCAGACCAGGAGCAGCAGCGCCCGCTTCGGCGGTTCCTCCAGAACCTTTAGCAAGGCATTGGCAGCATTGCGGTTCATCTCGTCGGCGCTGTCGATCACGACGATGCGCCAGCCGCCTTCGGCCGAGGTCATCCGCAGGAAATGCGAGACTTCGCGCACGTCGTCGACGACGATCTCGCCGCGCATCTTCTTGCGTTTGGGATCCCAGCCGCGCTCGACCGTCAGGAGGTCGGCATGGCCGGCCGCGGAAATGCGCCGGGCGACCGGATGGCCGGGATCGACATGCAGGTCGGTCGGCACCGCGACCTCGCCGAACAGCGACGGGCCGGCATCGTCGGCACCTGCGCCGGCCAGCAGCCAGCGGGCGAAGCGGAAGGCGAGCGTCGCCTTGCCGATGCCGCGCGGCCCGCCCAGGATGATCGCGTGAGGCAACCGGCCGGAGGCCACGGCCTGCAGCAACCCGGCCTCGGCCACCGCATGGCCGAACAGGTCGGGATTGCGGCGTGGTGCGCGCGGATCCGCCTCCGCCTCGTCGCCGGACCCCTCGCCTGCCGCCATCTATCCCTCGCCCGACTCGCAACCCCGAAACCGCTCACCACATCACACGGAACGGCGGCCTTGGCAATCACACCATATGGGGCCTCAGTAAGCCGACGCGATGGGCGAGCGCCGCCAGCTGGTCGCGGCGCAGGACGGCAATGACGAGCCCGCAGGTCCAGACGCTGCACGCCTGCTTGAACAGGATGCCGCCGTCGTTGTACGGGTCGATGCCGAGCGGCGAGACCAGGTGGAAGAAGATGGCGCCCGTCATCAGCGTGATGGCACCCAGGCCGCCCAGCCCCTGCAGGCCCGGCGTCAGCAGGATGATCGCACACAGGAGTTCGCACGAGCCCGTGCCGATCCGCATCGCCTTTTCATGGCCGTGGAAGCCCAGCCAGTCGGTCAACGTGGTGAACAGGTCGACGCTGCCGGGATGGCCCAGGAATTTATACTGCAGGTACCAGATGAAGATGTAGACGACCCAGAGCGTCGCGATCCAGGCGACCGTCGATCTGACGGTGTTTCCGGCGGTTCTATCCATGTCTGCGATACTCCCCGAGGCGGCACAGCCGCCGTTGTGCAGCAGATATCGGCCGACAGGAGCCGTCGCGCACGACACAATGTCGCGAGCAGAGCGCGAGTTCTCGTGATCGGCAGTGCGGCGGCACGGCGCTTCGGCACGATTGACGACCCTACGCAAATACCTGGAACATGCAGAACCGGGACCGGATGCGGGGGCTTTCGCGGTGTTCAACAGCACGATCATCGACGTGGCGGCCGGCGTGGTGTTCGCCTTCCTGGCGATCAGCCTCGCCGCCAGCTCGATCAACGAGGCGATTGCGTCGTTCCTGAACCGGCGCGCCACGGGCCTGCTCGGCGGCATCCGGAAATTATTGAACGATTTCAGCGAAGACGGGATCGTCCTGCAGATCTACAATCATGCGCTGACCCATCCACAGGGCGACGGTGCGGCCACGACGGTCGGCGAGGTGAACCGCCCTCTGCCGGCCTACATGGACTCCGGCAAATTCGCCATCGCCCTGATCGAGGGCATTGCCACGCTCCATGCGCCCGCGCCCGATGCCGCGGCCGTCGTGGTTCAGGCAACGGCGACGGATGCGACGGCCGATGCCACGGTGACCGTGTCGGTCGTCGATGCGACCCCGCCGACGCTCGATCAGGCGTTGATGAACATCCCCGATCCTCAGCTGCGTCGGACGCTGCAAGGGCTCTATGCCCGGGCGAACGGTGAAATGATCCGTTTCGAGGCGGCGGTGGCCGACTGGTTCGACGCTGGAATGGACCGGGTCAGCGGCGCCTACAAGCGCTATAGCCAGCTCTGGGCATTCCTGATCGCGCTCGGGCTCGCCGTGCTGCTGAACGTCGATGCCATCAACATTGCCAAGGTGCTGTGGCTGCAGCCGTCGCTCGCCAAAGGCATTACCGGAGCGCCGATCGGCAGCGCGGCGGAAGTTGTGGCCGAGCTCGGCAAGCTGGGCCTGCCGGTCGGCTGGACAGGCTGGCCGATCGGCACCTATTTCGCCCAGGACCTTACGCTGCTGGGCTGGTTGACGGCACTGACCGGCTGGCTGATCACGGCCCTGGCGACGCTGTTCGGCGCCCCATTCTGGTTCGATCTGCTGCAGCGGGTCGTGAAGCTGCGCGGCGCGGGTCCGGCGCCCGGCGACAAGACCTGACCGATGCCGCTCAGTGGCGCAGGATCTTGCCGAGAAACGCGCGGCTGCGCTCGGTCCGGGGTGCGGAGAAGAACTCTTCCGGCGTCCCGATCTCGACGATGCTGCCCTGGTCCATGAACACGATCCGCTGGGCCACCTTCCGGGCGAAACCCATCTCATGGGTCACCACCATCATGGTCATGCCCTCCTCGGCGACGGCGACCATGACGTCCAGCACCTCGCTGATCATTTCCGGATCGAGCGCCGAGGTCGGTTCGTCGAACAGCATGATCTTGGGGCGCATGCACAGGCTGCGGGCGATGGCGACCCGTTGCTGCTGCCCGCCGGAGAGCTGGCTCGGATAGGAGTCGAACTTATCGGCGAGCCCGACCTTGGCCAGCATGTCCCGTCCCGCCCGCTCCGCCTCGGCACGTGGGGTCTTGCGGACATGGATCGGGGCGAGCGTGACGTTTTCGAGCGCCGTCTTGTGCGGATAGAGGTTGAACTGCTGGAAGACGAAACCGACCTCGGTCCGCAGCAAAGCCATATTGGTCTCTGGATCGCCCAGACGCTGGCCGTCGACCGACAGCGTGCCGCGCTCGATCGTCTCCAGCCCGTTGATACAGCGGATCAGCGTGCTCTTGCCGGAGCCGCTCGGGCCGCAGACGACCACGACCTCGCGCGGACGCACGCTGAGCGTGATGTCCTGGAGCACGTGGAGCGAGCCGAACCATTTATTGACGCCGCGAAACTCGATCACGTTCTGCTGACCTCCCCGATCTTCACAGCTGGACTTCGGCATGGGCGGCCCCCATGCGGCGCTCGAGCCGCCGGGCGAGCGCGATGAGCGGATAGCAGACCGCGAAATAGCCGAGGCCGACGATCGCGAATACGAGCAAGCCGTTCGGAACCCGCTGCACGACGAGCCAGCCGACCCGGGTGAGATCGGTCAGCCCGATCGCGGACACGACGGACGAATCCTTGATCAGCAGCACATACTGGCCGACCAGCGACGGCAGGATGATGCGCATGGCTTGAGGCAGCACCACGTGCCGCATCTGATGCCATTGCGGCAGGCCGGACGCGAGCGCGGCCTCGACCTGCCCTTTGGGTACTGCGGCGATGCCGGCGGCGACGGTCTCGCAGATGAAGCAGGCGGCGAGGTTGCTGAGCGCGATGACGCTGGCGTCGAACGCCTCGAGCTCGATGCCCAGCTCCGGCAGGATAAAGAAGATCAGGAAGAGCTGCACCAGGAACGGCGTGCCGCGGATGAGGTCGACCCACACGCCGATGGTCCGGCTGATCAGCCGGTTGCCTCCGGCCCGCAATATGCCCATCGCGAACCCGATCAGCGAACCGGCGACCAGACCGATCAGCGAGACCACGACGGTCGTGCCCAGGCCCCGGAGCGCCAAGGGATAGCTCGAGGCGATGCTGAGCAACTGTTGCCAGATCATGCCCGGACCCTCAAGGCGGCGGGCCGAAGACCGAGCCTGAGCGTCGCCAGCGCCGCCACGCTCTTCAAGCCGTAGTACAGCAGGAGATAGCAGGCGGCGGTGGTGAGAAAGGCTTCGGCCGGCATGAAGCGGTCGGACGCGAGCAACTGTCCGGCCCGCGTCAATTCGGCGACGGCGATGAGCGACAGCAGGGCGGAATCCTTGACCAGCACGATCGCCTGGCTGAGCAGCGGCGGGATCGCGACCTTGAAGGCCTGCGGCAGGATGACGAGGCGCATGCGTTGGCCATAGCCCATGCCCGACGAGATGGCGGCCTCGACCTGCCCGCGCGAGATGGACAGGATGCCGGCCCGGATGATCTCGGCGACATAGGCGCCGCTGTTCAGCGACAGGGCCAGGACGCCGACCACACGTTCGGGCAGAACGATGCCCAGCCGGGGCAGCCCGAAATATAGAAAATACAATTGCGCCAGCAGCGGCGTCGCCCGGATGGCGTCGATGAACACCGCAGCCGGAACATGGAGCAGCTTGGCGCGCTGCAGGTTCATCGCGCAGGCGATGATCCCGACCGCCAGGGCGCCGGCGAACGCCAGCAGGGACAACCAGAGGGTCGCCATCAGTCCGTAGCCGAAGTCGGGCAAGGACTCCAGGATGACGCGAAAGCTGAAATTACCGAGCATGTCGCGGCGACTTTCTTCTGCGACCCCGAGGGTCGTCCGGCACCATGATCGACCGGCTGGAGGCGGATCCGCGGGCGCTTACGCCCCGCAGACCCGCTCCCATAGCCGCTGCTTCGTTCAGTGGTCCTTCTTCCACGCGTCCGAATTGACCCAATAATCCAGGTTCTGCTTCAGGCGACCGTCGAGCGTCGCCTGATCGAGGAACAGGTTCATCCAGATCAGCAGGTCCTGCTCGTCGTACCGGACGGCGAAGGCCAGCGGAGCCTTGGACAGCAGTTCCGATGCGATCGTGAAGGTCCCGGCCGGATAGGCGGAGGATTGCCCGGTCACGGCGGAAACGTCGTTCACGCCGCAATCGGCCTGCCCGTTGTTGACGGCATCGAGCAGCAGCGGGCCGCCGCCCTTGTAGCTCTTGATCTCGGCCTGGGGGAACGCGGCCTTGGCTTCCTTCTCGCCCGTCGCCCCCAGCAGCACGGCGATCCGGGCGCCCGGCGTCTTGCAGGCCTCGGTCGCGTTGAACTTGCCGCCGGCCTTGGTGAAGACGACGCTGCCCGTGTACATGAACGGCTTGGTGAAGCCGACCTTCATCGCCCGCGCCAGAGTCGGGGTCATGTCGCCCACCAGCAGGTCCGCCTTGCCGGAGAGCAGCGCCGGGATCAGCCCGTCCCAGTCGAAATTCAGGAAATTGACCTTCACGCCCATTTCCTTGGCCATGAGCTCGGCCAGTTCCACGGAGCTGCCGGTCCGCTTGCCGTCTTTGTCGACCATCGAGAACGGCGGTCCCTGGGTCTGCACCGCGACGCGCAGCTCGCCGCGCTTGGTGATCTCGTCGAGCGTTCCGGCCTTGGCGTCGACGGCGCCGGCCACGAACAGCAACCCCAGTCCCGCGGCGAGCAATTTGGCAATCTTCATTCGGCGTTCCTCTCTGTTATACGCTGCCCTTTTCGGGCTCTGCTTGGGGCGATCGCCCGAAGGTCGTCTTGGTCAAGGTTCCCACGTCGTCGTATCCGAGACCTGGATGCCGCGCCGGGCCAGCTCCGTCAGGAACGGGCCGTCCGGCACATGCATCAGGGGATTGAGCAGGCCCACGTCCGCGATCTCGCCGCGCGCCAGCATCTGCGCCACGATGCTGGCTGGAGATCCGACGCCGATGCTCATGGCGAACAGGCCGGAGCCGAGATCGCGCTCGATCACGAGATCGGAAGTCACCGTCTTGCGGCGGCCGCCCTGGATGCCGCGGAACACGTTGCGCATCACGCAGAGATCTTTCTCGTCCGCGCCATACTGCAACTGGGGGCCCAGCAGGCGGCCCAGAAATTCGCGAGGGCTGACGTCGCAGGACAGACCCGGCACGGGGGTCTCGGACAGGAAGCCCAGCTTCTTCAGCGGTCCCCAGAACGCGGACCATCCGGGCCAGCGCAAGGTATAGCGGCCTGCGCGCCGGAGCGAACCGACGGCGCCCAGCATCTGGGCATAATGGACCGCATCGCCGTTCGGGATCGCTTCCAGCCTGCCCAGGCCGGCCACGTGGATTTCATGGATGAAGGTATTGCTATGCTGCTGACGGGCCGGAATCTCGACACGCTCGCCCTCGTCGAGCAGGACCGCATCGCGGTTCTGGCTCATCAGGACCATGTCGAAGTTCCAGCTGACCTTGTAGCACAGGGGCTGGACCCGGGCCGCGGGCTCGGGAATGCCGCCGCAATAGGAGTCGATCGCCTCGATCGTGTCGAACTCGCGCGCGGCGCGGCGATAGAGCACGAGGTCGATGCCGGGATCGAGACCGCACTCGGTCATCACCCCGATTCCCGCAGCCTGCACCGCCGGCCGAAGATCTTCGATCGACTTGGCATAGTTGGTGGTGACCATCGGCGTGCGCGTCTCGATCGCGGCCTGCACCGCCTCGCGCATCAAGGGAAGCGGCAGGAGATCGATCGCGACATCCACGTCGCGCAGGACGGTTGCCAGGACCGCGTCCATCGGACCTTCGGGAACGACCAAGCGGACGCGTCCGGGCTCGACCAATCCCGCGAGCAGGTCGAGGCCGGCCGGCGACGGGTCGACGCAGACGATGTCCGAGACGTCCGGACAGGCGGCCAGATCGGCGAGCGCCGCCCGCCCCTGCAGCCCCAGGCCGCCGAGAACCGCGACCTTCATGATGCGGCCGATCGGCGCGACGGTGTTTCGGGTTCGTCGGACCAGCAGCCCGTGGGCAGGCCGACCCACTTGTTGCAGGACGCCATGACCACGAAGGTCTCGGTACGCGTGATTTCGCCCGGCTCACCCACTTTGGGAATGAGCTCGCTCGTCACGCGGTAGAGATCGGCGACATCGTCGGCCACCACCACTTCCGCGATGATGTCGAAACGTCCCGTGACTACCGAGGTGGATGTGACGAACGGCAGATCGGCGATGCGCTGCGCGATCTCATGGATATGGCCGCGCCCCAGCGTATTGACGCCGACGATGGCCGAGATCAGCTCCGGGCGAACCGCCAGGTTCAGCAATCCGACGATCCTGACCAGCTTCTTGTCCACCAGGCTGCGCAGGCGCGAACGGACCGTCGGGACCGATACCGCCATCCTCTCTGCCAGTTCGCCGACACCGAGCTGCGCATCTTCGGACAAGAGCCTGACCAACCGCCGGTCCGTGGGGTCGAGGCGTTCCCTCATGAGCAGCTCTTTTCATTATATGCGGGTTTTTCGCGAGATATTTTCTCTTATGGAAAATCAGTAGAGCTAATTTTTCCGAATAGCAATGGTCGACGTCGCGCGCCGCTCGGAGCGCGATATCTGGCGATCTGCTGAAAGCGGGAAAGTTGCCGGGACTGATTGCTAGGCGGATCCCAAGCGGGACACCACAGCCTGCAGGGCGGCGGCCTGCACGTCGTCCCGCGCGCGTGCGGCATCGATGACGACGGTCCGGCCGGGATCGCGGGCGGCCTGGTCGAGGAACGAGGCCCGAACGCGCCGATGGAAGTCGAGATCGAGATCTTCGAACCGGCCTTCGTCGATGGCGCCGTCGCTGAGGCGGCGGCGGCTGCGGGCGAGGCCGATGGCCGGGTCGATGTCGAGCAGGAGTGTGAGGTCCGGCTGGGCGTCGCCCGTGGTACCGGCATGGATGTCGCGGATCAGCCCCTCCGGAAGGCCGCGGCCGGCACCCTGATAGGCGATCGTCGACCCGACATAGCGGTCGCATATGACGGTGATCCCCGCGGTGAGCGCCGGCTCGATCACCCGCCGCAGATGCTGGACGCGGGCCGCGCCCATCAGCAGCAGTTCGGCGGCCGGATCCCAGGCCGGAGCATCGGCCGCCAGTAGCAGCGCGCGGAGCGCCAGACCCTCGGGCGTGCCGCCGGGCTCGCGTGTCGCCAGCACGTCGTGACCCAGGTCCCGCAGCGCCTGGACGAGGTGCGCCGCCATCCCGCTCTTGCCGCCGCCCTCGCCGCCTTCGAGCGTGACGAAGCGGCCGCGCCTGTTCGGGGCGCCGCTCAGCTCTTGCGCTTCCAGATGAGGGCTTCCAGCCCCTTGGACATGCGGCCCATCGGCCCCAGGCGTGCCACGTCGCCGGCGGTGGCGAGCGGCACGGTCTGCGGCGCCATGTCGGGGGCGGTCACGGTCAGGGTGCCGACCACGGTGCCGGCCGCGACCGGGGCCTGCAGCGGCGCGTCGTAGCTGACGGAGACCTTCATGTCCTTGCGGGCACTGCGCGGCAGGGTGACCTGGAGGTCCTGGGTCGCGACCAGCGGTACCTTGTTCTTCTCGCCCAGGAATACGTCGGCCTGGTCGAGTTCGTCGCCCTTCTTGACGATCGGATAGTTCTGGAATTCGCGGAAGGCGAAGTCGACGATCGCCTCGGCTTCCTGGGACCGGCCCTTCATGCTCTTCAGGCCGGTCGCGACCATGATGATATGCCGGTCGCCGCGCTTCACCGACACCGTCAGGCCGAAGCCAGCTTCGTCGGTATGGCCGGTCTTGATACCGTCGGCGCCGCTGTTCTTGTAGAGCAGCGGATTGCGATTGCCCTGCTTGATACCGTGGTAGGTGAAGTCGAGCTCCGAGAAGTAATGGTAATATTCCGGGAAATCCTTGATCAGCCGCTCGCCGAGCGTGGCCAGATCGCGCGCCGTCATGTAGTGGTCCGGATCGGGCAGCCCGTCGACGCTGGCGAAATGGCTGTCCTTCAGCCCCATGGCCGGCGCCATTTCGTTCATCATGTGGATGAAACTGTCGGTCGAGCCGGCGATGCCCTCGGCCAGCACGACGCAGGCGTCGTTGCCGGACTGGATGACCATGCCGCGGATCAGGTCCTCGACCTTGATCTTGGCGCCCAGCACCACGAACATCTTGGAGCCGCCGGTGCGCCAGGCGTTCTCGCTGACCGTCAGCTCGTCGTCGAGCTTGAGCTTGCCCTTCTTCAACTGGTCGAAGACGACGTAGGCCGTCATCATCTTGCTCATGGAAGCGGTCGGGATCCGTTCCTCGCCGCCCTTGTCGTACAGCACCGCGCCGGTATCGAAGTCGGTGATGTAGACGTGGGTGGCCCCGGTCTCGAACGCGGCCTGCGCCGGATGACCGACCGCCAGCAAGGCGGCGGCGAGAATGAAAAGGCCGAGACGGCGGAACGAGAAAGCGGCCATGATGTCGAAACCGATGCGATGAGGAAAAGGACCAAGATGCTTCTGGGCGATGGGCCCGAGTATCAGTCGACGACGATCTTCGCTTCCGTGGCCCCGGCGCCGACGGCGCGCGCCAGCACCTGGTCGGCCTCGTCGACCGAGCCGATCGGCCCGAGCCGGACGCGGTAGACGTCGATGCCGTTGACGCGCGCGCCGGTGACCGAGACGTCGCCGAGGCCGCTCAGCCTGGCCTTCATGCGTGTCGCATTGTCACCCAGCGAAAAGGCGCCGGCCTGGACATAGATGTGGGTCGGCTTGACCGGGTAGAGCAGCACCATGTTCGGCAACTCCGGCTCCTGCAGGCTCGCCGGCCGTGCGGCTGGCGGCGTTGCCGGCGCCGCAGCGGCCTGGGCCGCCTGTGGCGGGGCCAGCGGCACGCCTACGGCCGGCGGCAGCGCCTCGGCGACCACCGTCTGGTGGGGTGCGGCCTGCGGCACCTCGATCGGCGCGGTATCCGATCCGTTCAACCGGGCGATCGACTGCGCCTGGATCGATTCGCTCGACAGTACCTTGACCCTGACCTTGGCCGTGCCCTGGCCCTCGAAGCCCAGCAGCTGGGCCGAGCGGCGCGACAGGTCGATGATCCTGTTGCCGACGAACGGCCCCCGATCGTTGACCCGAACCTCGATCGAGCGCCCGTTCTCCAGGTTGGTGACTTGCACGATCGACGGCAGCGGCAGGGTCTTGTGCGCGGCCGACAGCGCATTCTGGTCGAACTGCTCGCCGTTCGCCGTCGCCTTTTCGTGGAAATCCGGACCGTACCAGGACGCGATGCCGGTTTCGTCATAGTTCAGGTCGGCGCTGGGATAGTACCAGACGCCGTTGACCGGATAGGGCTTGCCGATCTTGAAGGTGCCCTGGCTCTTCTCGGCGCTCGACGTCTGGACGGCGGCCGGCTTCGAGGCGCAGGCGGCCAGCGCCAGGCTCAGGACCAGACAGGCGGCCAACGGGACCGGCCGACGCCGACTCATCATCTAGTGTTCCAGACGCAAGGTGATACGAAAATCTAGTAGGTCGAGCCTATCAAGTCTCGATCCGGTCGGCAAGGTACGAGACCGCCGTGGCGAAGTAGAGCGAGCGGTTCCACTTCATGATCGCGCGGTAATTGCCATAGACCATCAAGGTCGGTCCGCCGGCCCCGCCCGGTTGTACCAGGCCCGCGTCGATCGTCGCCTGGGGCAAAGCGCCGCCGTCGTTGCGCTTGACGCCGAGGGCGCGCCACTGGTCGACGGTGCGCAGCACCTGGCCACCGAGCAGGGACGGATCGAAGCCGGTCGGCAGCAGGACCGGCCGGCCCCAGGTGTAGTCGGCCTGCCAGCCGAGGTTGGCCAGATAGTTGGCGATCGAGGCGAGCGCATCGCGCTTGTCGTGCCAGATGTCCTGCTTGCCGGTGCCGGCATAATCGACGGCATAGGCCAGGAACGTCGACGGCATGAACTGGGTCTGCCCCATGGCGCCGGCCCAGGAGCCGCGCAGCTCCTCCGGCCGGATCCGGCCCTGGTCGAGGATCTTGAGCGCCGCGATCAGTTCGCGACGGAACAGCGCACCGCGCCGGCCGTCATAGGCGAGCGTGGCCAGGGACGCCACGATCGGATAGTCGCCCTGCACCCGCCCGAAATCCGTCTCGATCGCCCACAACGCCACGATGAAGCGCGGCTGCACGCCGTATTTCGCGCCGATTTCGGCAAGCAGCCCCCCGTCGTCGGCCATGTGCTGGCGTCCGGCCTGGACCCGCGCGTCCGACACCACACGGGTGATGTAGGTTTCGAACGTGATGGTCGATTCCGGCTGGCGCTGATCGAGCTCGAGCACGCGCGCGATCGGCGCCACGCCGGCGAAGGCCGCATCGAGCGTGGCCGGGCGGATGCCGGCACCGAGCGCGTCCTGGCGAAAGGCGGCGAGCCAGGTCGGAAAGTCCTGGTCGGCCGCCAGCGCCGTGCGGATGCCGCCCATCGCCAGGGGCGCCGCAGCCGCCGCGGCAGTCAGGCGAACGAGAACGTCACGGCGGGACAGGGACAAGGGCGGATCCTGAATTAGGGGTCGACGGTTTGCGTGCCACAGGGGGTTTGTGGTGCCACAGGCAGGCGGCCCCTGGCAACCGCCGCCAGGCCTCGCGGGGCGCATGCCCTCCGTGTGACACGGGATTATGGCGGGGCCGCGGCGGCTGGGATTAGGATGGTCATCATGAGCAAGGCCTTCACCAAAGAGACCGAGACCGACGAGGCGGAAGAACTGCCGGACGAACCGGAGCCGCTGCCGCCCGGCACCAAGAACTACATGACGCCGGTGGGCTTCAAACGCCTGTGGGACGAGCGCGAGTTCCTGGTCAAGAAAGACCGGCCGAAGGTCGTCGAGGTCGTATCCTGGGCCGCCGGCAACGGCGACCGGTCGGAGAACGGCGACTATCTCTACGGCAAGAAGCGCCTGCGCGAGATCGACCGGCGCCTGCGCTTCCTGACCAAGCGGCTCGAAGCCGCCGAGGTGGTCGACCCGAAACGTCAGCAGGGCCTGCGCCAGATCTTCTTCGGCGCCACCGTGACCTATGCCAACGGCCGCGACGAGGAGATGACCGTAACCCTGGTCGGCGTCGACGAGGCGGACATGGAGCGCGGCCAGATCAGCTGGATCTCCCCCGTCGCCCGCGCGCTCATGAAGGCCAGGGTCGGCGACACGGTCGAGGTCAAGACCCCCGCCGGCCCGGAGCCGATCGAGGTGCTGGACATCGAATATCGCCTGCCCGCCGACCTGGGCTAGCGACGAGAGCCATTGACCCCCCGCCCCCCGATCCGTTATCCGCTTGTCTCGAGGCGAGGATGGGTGGCCGAGCGGTTTATGGCTCCAGTCTTGAAAACTGGCGTGGGTGCAAGTCCACCGTGGGTTCGAATCCCACCCCATCCGCCATAGACATATTCGCCAGTGTTCGCATATGTCTATAAATTGGCAGAATCCCTCGAATAAACGCTTAATCGGCATCGTGACAGTCTGCCATTGTTCGCCCTTATTCGGCATGAGATGATGGGTGAAATGGTGGGTCGTAGTGCTCCCTGCCGCAGCAATCGTGTCGACGTCTGAGAGCTACCCATCATGGCACCCCGCACAGACGGCTTAAATGCTAAGAAAGTCGAGACAATAAAGAAGGTGGGATATCACGCTGACGGCGGCGGCCTGTATCTGCAGGTCACGCAGGGTGGCGCGAAATCATGGATTTACCGGTATCAAATTAAGGGGAGACGGCGCGACATGGGCCTCGGGCCGCTCTCGCTGTTCTCGTTGGCTGAGGCCCGCGCAAAGGCTCTCGCAGCCCGAAAACTGGCCTATTCGGGAATAGATCCGCTAGATGCTCGGCGTTCAGAATCTGTGGCTGCGGCTGAAAAGGCCGCGCGTTCAATGACGTTTCGTCAATGCGCCGAAGCATATGTGGCAGCACATCGGCCGAGCTGGACGAACGAGAAGCATGCAGCCCAGTGGCCCGCGACGCTGCAAAATTTTGCCTATCCCGTGTTTGGCGAAAAACCGGTTTCCGAAATTGACGTCGATCTTGTGATGCAGGCGGTCGAACCTAACTGGTCAGTTCGCACCGAAACGGCGAATCGCCTTCGCCAGCGCATCGAGGCGGTACTCGACTGGGCCGCTGTCCGTGGGTATCGGTCTGGTGAAAACCCGGCGCGCTGGAAAGGCAATCTCGAAAGCCTGCTCCCGGCGAAGGGGCGCATCGCTCAGGTCGAGCATCATGCTGCGCTCGCTTATGCGAAGATGCCGGGGTTCATGGGCTCGTTGAGGACGCAAGCTGGCGTATCTGCGAGGGCGCTTGAATTCGCAATTTTGACAGCTGGCCGAACCGGCGAGGTGATCGGGGTCCGTTGGAACGAGATTGATTTCCGGGCGCGACTTTGGACCGTGCCGGCCGATCGCATGAAAGGCCGCAAGGAACATCGAGTCCCTCTAAGCGCGATGGCTCTGCTCATTCTGGATGACCAAGCCAAAGCTCAGGTCGCGGCAATGGAGGTCGGCGCAAGTCCGCAGGCCGATGCGTTCGTGTTTCCTGGAGGGAAGCCGGGGAATCCTCTATCGAACATGGCGCTGTTAGCTGTTTTGAAGCGGATGAAGCGTGCCGATTTGACCGCTCACGGCTTCCGTTCGACATTTCGAGATTGGGCTGCCGAGAAATCGAATTTTCCTTCCGAGGTTGCCGAAATGGCGCTCGCCCACACTGTCGGTGACAAGGTCGAGGCAGCCTATCGCCGCGGAGATCTCTTCGAAAAGCGTCGCCAACTCGCAGAGGCTTGGGCGCGCTTCTGCATGGGCGCGTCAGGCCGGCTCGCGAAACCCTGAGATGATCTCCAATATCCGCCTCACCATTGTGGCAGTCCCTTCGAGGGAACGGTGCATGTCAGCCGAAGCAGGGGGGATATCTTGTACAGAATAAATGTAAACCTAGATGCAAGGATGACAGATTCCAAAGCGCGGAGAATACTTTTCCGCAAGATTGAATCAGATCTTCTGAATGCGGATCAGAGCCTGATAAATGGAGAAATTGACGGCCGGCACGCCGCACAAACGGCTTTAGTTAATCTTCTGGGAAACTTGGATGGCTTGGGCATCAAATCGACCGCGTTGATAGCATTGCTTGATGCTTTGATTGACCTTGATCAAGGCACCGTAACCCCGATTTTGGAGCCTACGACATTCGCCAACCGCCACCCGGAGCGGTCAATGGTTGGGCAGATCAAAGGAGCGGCATTGTTCACGGTCGAGTTGCTACAACGGCAAGGATCGTCAGAAGAGGATGCCCTTCGCCAGGTCGCCTCGGTTTTGGAATCCGCGGGGTATCCTTTCAAGGCGCGGAAGGCAGACCAGCCCGCATGGAAAATCGTCAGGAACTGGAAGGACCGCTTGTCGAAACTCCCTCATGACGCGCCTGAGAAGGACGGGATGCGGCGGTTCTCGTTGGAAGCGGCGCGCAGGCTGTGAATAAGCGTGGAATAAGGCCCCCGTTTTCGGGGTGATCGGCTTCCAATCGGGACCCCGCAGGCGTCGGGGCCACATTGGCTTCCATGAGCATCATGGGGGCCAGGATTGGGATGCTGGTAGTGGAGACA